>CAINHV010000531.1 GCA_903848965.1 uncultured Opitutia bacterium
GTTTCGCCTGCGCTGCCGTCTGGTGCATGTGGTGCGGGATCGGCCCCATGTTGTCGAAGAACTTGGAGTAGACCGGCCACTTTTTGTACTTCGACCAGATCGATTTCCCGATCAGGTCCGCACCGCACTCGGCGACGGCGCTCGCGAGCGTGAAGCGCTTCTTTCCCACGACGACGTAGCTCAGACCCTCGTCAGGCGTGCGGTTCTCGTTGGCCGCCGGCGTGGTCGACGCGAACCAGCGCTCGTCAATGCCGCCGCGGTTCAGGCCGAACGCATAAAGATCGTCGGGGTGCAGCTTCAGGCGCTTGCCGGGCTGCAGGAAGGAGCGCGGCACCCAGCAGGGTGCGAGGCGCAGCAGGCCGCCGGTGTCGGCGAGGGCCCCTTCGACGAGGCTTTTGACGTTGGACTTGACCGTGGTGAGGGCGGAGACGGGGGTGGGCATAACGTTGGGCGCCGCGGGAAATCCGCGGACGTGGGAGAGATCGAGCAAACCCAACCGGCCGAGGCAATCGCCTAGTGTCGGTCGGGAGATTTATTCCGTCGCGGGGTAAACCTGCTCTTCCACCTTACGGGCTTTCGTGACGTGGAGGAGCGGCTTGGTGCTGCGACAAGAAAAGCGCCCGGCTGGCGACGGCATTTCTTAATCCGCTTTCGTCCGTGGGTGGGAGATACCCCGGGGCCACTCGCTCACGCCCGCAGCCACAGATCGGCCGGTTTAGCCGTTGAACGGCTGCCGGGAATTCGTCCGCAGGTAGGCCGCGACTTCGTTGGCGAAAAGTTCGCCGAATTCAGCCCGCTTCTTTTCGCCCATGCCCGGGATGCCATCCATGTCGTCGACGGATTCCGGATACTGCCGGGCCATGGCGCGGAGGGTGGTGTCGCCGAAGATGATGTAGGCTGGCACGCGCCGCTCGTCGGCGAGTTGCTTGCGCAGTGTGCGGAGACGATCGAAGAGAATTTCGTCGCACTCGATGTCGCCCTCGCGGCGCGCGGTGCGCCGCGCCTTCGGCAGATCCATCGGTTTGGTCAGCGTGATCGGCGTCCGGGCGCGGAGCACGGCCATGCCTTCCTCCGTGAGTTCGAGCGTGGCGTATTCGCCCTCGGCCACCGTCACATAGCCGAGCCGCATCAGCTCCCGGCCGACCGCCGCCCACTGCGGCCGCGTGAGGTCGGCGCCGATACCATACGTCGTCAGCCGGTCGTGGCCCCAGCGACGGATCTTCTCGGTGTCGGCGCCGGTGAGTACCTCGATGATGTGATTCAGCCCGGCGCCGAAGCGGCTGTTCTGCAGGATGCGATAAATGCAGGAGAGGAACTTCTGGGCGGCGAGGGTGCCATCATAGGTTTCCCGCGGCTCGAGGCAGTTGTCGCAGGCGGCGCAGTTGTCGCCGGGAAACTTTTCCCCGAAGTAACCCAGCAACTCGGAGCGGCGGCAGCCGGACGACTCCGCGTAATGGACGATCTGCCGGAGCTGCGCGCGGGCAATCTGCTGTTCCTGCGCGTCGGTGATCTCGTCGAGGAAGTGGGTCTGCTTCGCGATGTCGCCGGCGCTGAAGAGCAGCAGGCAGTCGCCGGGCAGCCCATCGCGGCCGGCCCGGCCGGTTTCCTGGTAGTAGCCCTCGATGTTCTTCGGCAGGTCGTGATGGATGATCCAGCGGACGTTCGGCTTGTTGATGCCCATTCCGAACGCGATCGTCGCGCAGATGATCCGGGTGTCGTCGCGCAGGAACTGCTCCTGGTTGCGCGCGCGTTCGGCGGCATCGAGGCCCGCATGGTAGGGGCGCGCGGCGAATCCGCGGCCCGCCAACCCCTCGGCCACCCGCTCGGTGGCGGCGCGACTGGCGCAGTACACGATGCCGCATTCGTGCTCCCGCTTCCGGATGAATTCGATGATCTGTTTCAGTGGCTGATCCTTCGGGATCACCCGGTAGGTGAGGTTCGGCCGGTTGAAGCTCGCGACGAAGACCGCCGGATCTCGCAGCTTCAGGTGCGTGATGATGTCGGCCCGCACCCGCGTGGTCGCCGTCGCGGTCAGCGCCATCACGGGCACGCCGGGCAGCAGGTCGCGGAGCTTGGCGATCTGGCGGTACTCCGGCCGGAAGTCATGGCCCCACTCGGAGACGCAATGCGCCTCGTCGATCGCGAGGCAGTCCACGTTCCATTTCTTCAGGTTCGCCGCCCAGCCCTCGAGCATCAGCCGCTCGGGCGCGACGTAGAGCAGCTTGTATTCGCCGCGATGCAGCCCACGGAGCCGGCTGCGGGCCTCGTCGCCGTCGAGACTCGAGTTGAGAAAGGTTGCCGCGACGCCACTCGCCTGGAGCGCATCGACCTGATCCTTCATCAGAGCGATCAAGGGCGAGACCACGACCGTCAAACCAGGCCGGGCGAGCGCGGGCAGTTGGAAGCACAGCGACTTTCCGCCACCCGTCGGGAGCAGGGCGAACACATCCTGGCCGGCCAGCGTGGTCTCGCAGATCTCGCGCTGGAGCGGGCGAAAGCTCCCGTAGCCGAAGGTGCGCTTCAGCAAAGGGTCGAGATCGAGGGAATGGACCGCCATGGCACGCACGATTGCGGGGAGCCGCGATCCCGCCACCAAAAAGTCCGTCGCGGACGGATCTTTTGTCCCTCCGGATTCACGCGAGAGCCTTGGGTTCGTAGTTCCGCCTTCAGGCGGAAAGGGACGGATCGCCGCTCGCTCACGCTCGCAGCCACGGGGATCCGGTTTCTATGGAGGGCCGAGCTCCGTCGAGGCCGGTTCATCTAACGATCCAAAAGCGGCCTCGGCGGAGCTCGGCCCTCCAACTGGGCTGCGAATCCCTTTTTGCTGCCCTCCACAATTTTTTTGCTCGTTCAGTGACACGGTTGTTCGCAGCCACGGGCGGGGGCGGTGTGCCAAGCCTGCGCCCCTACGAACGAAGTCCCAAACGAGCTGCGCCGCTTACGCTCCGGCGGACGAGTTCTTCGCGACGGCCAACGCCCGCCGTCTACTTGTTCCGGAACAACGCGCTCGTCACGATCGCGTGGACGAGGCTGCGCGCGCCGTACTGTTGCGACCGTGCGGTCTCGAGGATGGTCTCGATTTGCGGGCGATCGCTGAAGCGAACCGGCGCGCCGGTGGCGAACACCACGAGTTGCTCCGCCAGGTTGCGGGCGAGTTGGGCCTCGTCGGTCAGCAGCAGTTGCTTGAATTCGCGGACGTCCTTGAACTCGCGGCCGTCCAGGAGCTGCCCGCTGGCATCGACCGGGAGCGCATAATGGAAGGCGAAGGGATGCCCGTTCTTGCCGAAACCCGGGGTGGGCAGAACCTGGGGCGAGGTCGCGCGGTAGCGATCCCGCCAGCCGCCCATGACGTCGAAGCTCTCGAGGGCAAAGCCCGGCGGATCGATTTTACGGTGACACACTGCGCAACTCTCGTCGGCGCGATGGCGTTCGAGTTGTTGGCGAATGGTCACGGCCCCGCGGATATCGGGCTCGACCGCGGGCACGGCGGCGGGCGGCAGCGGCGCGGGCCGGCCGAGGATGCGTTCCATGATCCACTTGCCGCGAAGGACCGGCGAGGTCGTGGTGCCGTTGGCCGTGACCTTGAGGACGCTCGCCTGCGTCATGATCCCGCCCCGCACGCTGCCGGAGGGCAGCGTCACGCGCCGCATCGTGCCGCCGGCGACGCCCGGAATTCCGTAGTGGGTCGCAAGCCGCTCGTTGAGGAAGGTAAAGTCCGAATCGACAATCGTCCGGGCTGGGAGATTGGCGCGCAGCATCTCGGTGAAGTAGAGCTGGGTCTCCTCCCACGCCGCCTCGGTCAGCGAGTCGTCGAGGTCGTAGTCGTTGTAGAGTGCGCCGGACGGGGTCGTGTCCTCCATCTTCCGAATGTCGATCCAGTAATCGAGGAACGCCTCGACGAAGCGCTTCGACTTCGGGTCCGACAGCATCCGCTCGGTCTCCGCCTGCAACACCTCGGGCCGGTGCAACTCACCGCGGGCGGCGCGGGTGCGAAGGGCGGCATCGGGCTCGGAGTTCCAGAGGAAGAACGCGAGGCGCGTCGCGAGCGAGTGATCGTCGAGCGGACCGGTGGGCTCGTCGATGAAGACGAAGCCTGGTGACGCGAGCACCGCGGTGTACATCGTGAACATCGCTTCGGTGAAGTTGGAGCCGTCCGCGCGCTGGGCCTCGAACAGGTTCAGGAAGCGCCGGACGTCCGTCTCATCGACCGGCCGGCGATAGGCGCGGGCGATGAAACCGCGCAGCAGCCGCTCGGCGTCGGCGGACGGATTCTGGGAAACCACCTCGTAGACCGGATCCGGCGCCGCGAGCGTGCCCCGGCGTCCGCCCCGACCGCGACCGGGTGCGGCGGCGGCCGCGGCCTGCATCGCGAGGCGGCTGCTTTCGTCCTGCCGCAGCGGGAGGTCGCCAAACATCAGCCGATAACCGGCCCCGGTGCTTTCGTCGTAGAGGGGCCCCTCGACCTCGATCCAACGAAACGCCGCGCCGGGCATGCCGTCGCGTTGCGCGAGTGGATTCGTGAAATCGTCGGGCCGCGAGCGGAACAGCCGCGCGGCGTCGGTGAGGAGCGTCTCGTTCGTCAGGAGCTGGACCTCGAACTCGCTGACGGTTGGCTCGGTCGTGAGGTCGAAGGCCCCGATGCGTCGCTTGAGCCCGGGACCCTGAGCGTAGACGGTGATGGCCTCGCCGCGGCGGCCGGGAGAGACGTCGTCCAGGTTGGGTCGTTCCCATTGCTTCGGACGATCGACGGGCGCCTTCTTCGCGCCGGTGCCCTCCCAGACGCGGCGCGACGCGCCGGAGCCGACCCAGATCGTGTAGCCGCTGAAACGCACGCGATACTTCGCGGCGATCGGCGCCATGAAATTGCTCCAGCTATAACCGAAACCGACGCTGTACGTGCTCTGCACCATGCCGACGGCCTCCTGGTCGCGCCGCGCTGGGTCCGTGTCACCGACGGTGGGCGGCGCCTTGCCGAAGCGGACGTCCGGCTGGGCCTTCGTGCCGAGGATCGGCGTGGTCGCACGATCCGGCCAGGTCTGCAATTCGCGCAACTGGTAGCGGCCCGTCAACGTGGGCTCCTCGCGCGCATAGTAGCGCTTCAACGTCGTGGGCGGCCGGAAGAGCTGCACGCTCATCGCCTGCTTCATCGCGTACTCGGCGGCCAACATGTAGCGCGCCATGTGGACGTGCGACACGTCGAGCGCCTGGCTGACCTTGTTAAACCGGTGGGCCTCGCCGTCCTCGGGCAGTTGCGCGCGGACCTGGAGCCACGGCGCCTGCAGGAGATCGCGCAGCGCGTTCTCGTACTCGTAGCGATTCAGCCGGCGCTGCGTGACGCGACCCTCGCGGGCGGTCAGGGCGCGTTCATCCGCGGTAAGAGAAGTCGTCAGCGACTGCACGAAGGCCCTCACGTCCCCGGCTTCCGGACGCTTCTTGTCCTTTGGTGGCATTTCGCCGGCTTGCACGCGGTCGTGCACCCGCACCCAGAGAAGGAAATTTTCCTGGTTCTCCGGCGCGTAGACGAGCGAGGTGAGGTCGAGCCCGCCCTCCTTGTCGACGTCGTTGTGGCAGGTCGTGCAATACTTGTCGGTGAAGGCAAAAGCCTCGGATGCGAGGGCCGGCGTCGTGGCCGCCGAGGCGGTGGCCGCCAGCACCGTGCCGACGGCGGCCCCGATCCAGGCGAACGAGCGCGCGGAGAAGGGCGACGCGGTGGCGCGCGGACGGCGGGGGGTGACGCGGGTCATCGCACAAATCAAGTTTGCCGCCGGAGAATGGCAAGCTGGAGGACGGCGGGAATCCGCGAGTGGAATCGAAGGTGGCACGGGTCTCCGACCCGTGAAAGGCGGTCCGGGCAACGCCTTGATCTCCAGGGGCCTGGAGCCCCGTGCCACTTGACGGATGGCGCCGGGTTGGAGTGCCGCGAAGGAATGTGTCATCGCCCACCAACGACAAGGCCGCGTCGCTCGAAGCAACACGGCCTTGGGAAGGAAGAATCAACGTCACTTACGCCGAGGCGAGTTCGAGGCGGCCGGAGGGGCGCGCGGTCTCGAACCAATCGCCGGGGGCTGAATCCGGCGGGAGCTCGGGGCAGGCCCCGATGAGCAGCACGCGGAGGTTGCCCCGGGCGCGGGCGATGCGGCTTTTCACCGGGCCGACATTGATCCCGTGGGCGTGGGCGATTTCGTCGCAGGAACGGTTTAGGAGATTGCGGAGCGTGAGGATCTAGCGGTGGCGCGCGTCCAGTTTCTCCATGCACGTCGAAATCAGGGCCGTAAACTCGTCGGTTGCTGCCTCGCGGGCCGGGCCCGCTTCTTGCAAGCTGCATCGCGTGGCGCGAGTAGCTTTCCGTGTCAGTTTTTCGCCGGCTCGGTGACATTCTGGTGTCACCCGTGGTGATTTGTCCTCGTGACTTGACTGTGATTTGGCCCGGGTCTTGCGTCACTCGCCGACTAGTACGCCGGCGCTGTCCATCCGGCGGCCCACGGCATCACGTAAATTACAACCGTCCCTCCATGCTTACTAATAAATTCCTGCGCCTGTTATCTGCGGGTGCGCTCGCCGTTGGACTGGCTTTCTCCAGTCTCCAAGCTCAAGTCGTCAGCTCCGGCGTGACCGGGTTGGTGCGCGACACCGCCGGCAATCCCGTCGTCGGCGCGATTGTAACCGCCGTCCACACGCCGACCAGCGCCACGGCCCTCGGCGTGACCAATCAATTTGGCCGCTTCAGCATCCGCGGCATCCCGGTGGGCGGCCCGTTCACCATCACGTCCAGCCTCGATGGCTTCACGTCGAATTCGGTGGCGGACGTGTTCACCGACCTCGGCAGCGACGCCGACGTTACGATCACGCTGAAGTCCAACGTCGTGGTGATGGAGAAGTTCGTCGCGACCGCCTCCCGCAACGACCTCGACGCCTCCACCACCGGTGCCGGCTCGACGATTAGCGCGGTGCGCATCGAATCCCAGCCGACGATCAACCGTTCCTTTGCTGACCTCATGAAGACGAACCCCTTCGTCGCAATCCGCGCTGGTGGCGACCGGGTCACCGCCCTCGGCATGAACAACAAGTTCAACAGTATTTCGGTCGACGGCGCCCGCGTGAACGATCCGTTCGGCCTCAACGCCAGCGGCCTTCAGTCCATCAACAATCCTTTCGCCCTCGACGCGCTCGAGCAGTTCAGCGTCGACCTGTCCCCCTACGACGTGCGTCGCAGCGGCTTCAACGGAGCCTCGATCAACGCCGTCACCAAGAGCGGCACCAACGAATTCCACGGCACGGCCTACCACATCTTCACCAACCAGGGGATCCAAGGTAAGGATCTGGTCGGCAACACGGCCGGCACGCGCACCTTCGCCGAGGAAAAAACCACCGGCTACACCCTCGGTGGCCCGATCCTGAAGAACCGTTTGTTCTTCTTCGCCAACTATGAGAAGTTCGGCCGTGACGGCGTGTCGGTCACCCCGGTCGTGACCCCCGAGGCCGCCGCGCTCACCGCCATCAGCGCCCGCCTGGCGCAGGTCAACACGCTCTCGGGCAAGAGCAACGATTTCGGCGGCGTCAGCGGCGGGGCGAATCGCACCGAGGACGAAAAGCGCCTCCTCAAGCTCGATTGGAACATCAACCGCGATCACCGCCTGACCGTGCGCTACAGCGACACCATCGGCCGCCAGCCCAGCTTCGGGTCGCTCAACTCCACCGCCTTCTCCGGCGGCGCCCCGCTGTTGAGCGCGCCTGCCATCGGTCGCATCACCGCCCTGACCTCCCATTTTTACGCCCAGGAGCGCACCGAGAAGGTGTGGGCCGGCCAGATCTTCAGCAACTGGACCCCCAACCTCAAGACCACCCTGGCCTACTCGAAGGTCGAGTGGACCCAGGAAACGACCACGCCGGTCACCTTTCCTGAAATCCGCATCTACAATGTCCCCGGGGTCGATGGCAACACGGGCGCGACGATCGCCAACGGCGTCATTGCCTTCGGCACGGAGAACGCCCGCCACGGCAACCGGATTGCCGTCCCGAACGAAACCTACAGCGCCACCACCGACTACACCTACGGCCGGTTCGTCCTCAGTGGCGGCTTCGATTACGAGGAGAGCAGCTTCCTGAATCTCTTCCGCCAGTCCTCGTATGGCATTTTCGGTTACAATGGCGTCGCCAATTTTACCAACGACGTGCCTTTCGCCTTCACGCGCTCGTATGTCCTCGATGGCCAGCCGCTGCCTGACTATAGCGAGTTCGATCAGACCGGCCTCTTCGGCCAGGTGAAGATGGAGGTCTCCAGCCGCCTCAACGTCACGGCCGGCGTCCGCTACGACATGGTCGGCAGCGCTGTCGCCCCGACGGAAAACACCGCCTTCAAGGCCGCCTTCGGCCAGACCAACGCGGGCACCGTTGACGGCACCACGAGTGTCGCGCCGCGCTTCAGCTTCAACTACGCCGTGACCGACGATCGCACCACGCAGATTCGCGGTGGCACGGGTGTCATCCTCGGCCGCAATCCCTGGGTCTGGATCTCCAATTCCTACGGCGCCACGGGGGTGGGGCGCTTCATTCAGCAGCTCAGCGGCACGTCGACGCCGGCCGCGCCTTCGCTGGTCAGCTACCTCAACAACACCTTCAAGGCCGACTCCCCCATCGGCACCACGCCGAGCGTGCTCCCCGGCGGCGCCCCGGCGATCGCCCTGATCCCCGGCGGCACCAAGCTGCCCGCCATCTGGCGCTCGAACCTCGCGATCGATACCAAGCTCGCTGCCATCGGCGCGACCTTCACCGCGGAATACATCTACACCCAGGTTCTCGAGTCTTTCTTCGTCGACAACATGAACCTCCGGCCGCTGAGCGTCGGCGCCGATGGCCGCCAGCGCTTCGGCTTCACCACGAGTTCCAACGGCGGCCACTCCGCCGGCACCGGCACCGCTCCGTTGATCGCGGGCTGGGGCAATGTGATTCGCACGCGCAACGTCAGCGCCGGCAGTTCCGGCTACTTTGCGCTCGGCCTCGATCGTCCGATGCGGGACAGCTGGGCCTACAACCTGTCCTTCACCCGCGGCCGTTCCGTCGAGGCGCAGAACCTGGGCGGCACCACTGCCGCCTCGCAGTTCCAGTTCAACGCGGTGTTCAACCAGAACTCCGTCGAAGTGGGCCGCTCCGACTACGAAATCCGCAACCGCATCCAGGGCAGCCTGAGCAAGGAGTTCAAATACGGCCGCGATCTGCGCACCGTCGTCTCGCTCTTTTACGAAGGCCGCACCGGCTCGCCCTACAGCTGGGCTTACACCAGCGATTTGAACACCGACGGTTTCACCAGCAACGACCTGGTTGCTGTGCCGACCGGCGCGGGTGATTCCCGCTTCGATTTCTCCGCGCTCAGCAGCGCGCAACTCGACAGCTACCTGAAATTTTTCCGCGACAACGGACTCGCCAAGTACGCGGGCGGCTTCACCCCGCGCAATGCGTTCGTCCAGCCCTGGCAGAACCGCCTCGACCTCCGGGTGGTGCAGCACATCCCGGTGTGGAAAAAGTCCGTCCGCCTCGAGGTCTTCGCGGACTTCATCAACTTCGGTTCCTGGCTCTCGTCCGATCTCTTCAACTACATCGAGACGCTCCCCATTCCGACGAACGGCGGCCTCGTCCGCAATCTCGGCACCAATGTGACCGGCACCACCGTCGCGCCGATCTCGCCCAGCGCCTCCTACAATGCCACGGGGCAGATTCGCGTCATCCCGCAGGGCACCTTCGACACGACCGGCAACGTCAGCGTCCCGAGCAACTCGGCCATCGCGGTCAACAACGGCGACAGCCGCTGGCGCCTGCAGTTCGGCGCGCGCCTGCGGTTCTAAGCCATCGCGCGCCTCGGCTTTCTTCGGGCGGCCGTCTCCGGACGGCCGCCTTTTTTTGGCCCGGAAAGGTGTCGCGGCGCAGGCGCGGAAGGCCCGCGCCCGTTCGAGTCCGTCGGGTCCGGACGTACTGTTGCCGTCATGACAAGTGCCTTCGCTCGTCGGTAGACTCGTCCTCGGAAACCCATGACACCGCTGGCGTCTGGCCCGCGTGGGGCAGTCGCCAGCCGTGGCCCATTTCCCCGGCGTCTGCGGCCCCTGTTTCGGATCCGTCCGCCCCGCCCTTTACAGCCCCCCGGCGGGCGCGATCCACGTGATTTTGCGGCAAGAAAAAAATACCCTAAAAATTTACGAATTGATGATGACAAA
>CAINHV010000532.1 GCA_903848965.1 uncultured Opitutia bacterium
CGCGAGTGGGGATAGCCAGTAGCCATCGGGCGTGTCCGAGCCACGCACCTACCGTCGTAGCGCACATTTCGGAGGGGCGCGCCTCGTGCGCGCCCACGACGCCTTGTCGGGTACCCTTCCACCTAAACGACTCCGCCCGCTCGCCGCCACCGGTTCTATCCCGTGGCTGCGAGCGTAAGCGAGTGGCCGTCTTCCCGACCGCGAACGTTCCAATCTACTTATTCCGGAACAGATCGCTCTCGACGATCTCGAGCACGAGGCTGCGCACGCCATACTCGCTCGCGCGGGTCCGCTCGACGATTTGCTCAATCTTTGCGCGATCTCCAAACCGCACCGGCGAACCGGTCGCGAAAACGGAAAGCTGCCGCGCCACGTTGCGGGCAATCTGCGCCTCGTCCTTCAGTAGGAGCTGCTTGAAGTCGCGGATGTCCGTAAAGGCCCGGCCGTCGTTGAGCTGGCCGCTGGCATCGACGGGCAGCGCGTGATGGAACGCATAGGGCCAGCCGTTCTTGCCGAAGCCCGTGGCGGGTTCGGCGTCCACGGCGGTCGCGCGATAACGGTCCCGCCAGCCCCCCATCACGTCGAAGCTCTCGAGCGCGAAACCAGGGGGATCGATCTTTCGATGACACGCGGCGCAGCTTTCATCCGCCCGATGCTTGTCGAGCTGCTGGCGGATCGTGACGGCGCCACGGATATCGGGCTCGACCGCGGGCACCGCCGCCGGCGGCAACGGCATTTCATAACCCATCACGCGCTCCATGATCCACTTTCCGCGCAGCACGGGCGAGGTGGTCGTGCCATTGGCGGTGACCTTGAGCACGCTGGCCTGCGTCATCATGCCGCCGCGCACGCTGCCCGCAGGCAGGGTCACGCGCCGCATCGCCACCCCGGTGACATCCGCCAGGCCGTAGTGGATCGCGAGCCGGTCGTTGACGTAGGTGAAATCCGAATCGACGACGTTCCGCGCCGGCAGGTTCTGGCGCAGCACCTCACCAAAGTAGAGGCGGGTTTCCGCCAGCGCCGCCTCGGTCAGGGAATCGTCGAGATAGTAGTCGTTGTACAACGAAGTCGAAGGCGTCGTGTCCTCGATTTTCCGAATCTCGAGCCAGTAATCGAGGAACGCATCGACCATCCGTCCGGACTTCGGATCGTCGAGCATCCGTTGTGCCTCCGCCAGCAGCACGCCGGGCTGGCGAAGTTCGCCGCGGGCCGCGCGGCCGCGCAACGCGAGGTCGGGCTCGGAGTTCCAGAGGAAGAGCGCCAGCCGGGTCGCGAGGGCATGGTCATCGAGCGCACCGGGTGACTCCTGCAGGAACACAAACTCCGGCGACGCGAGCACCGCCGTGTAACCGGCGATCATCGCATTGGTGAAATTCAATCCGGCCGCGAGGCGCTCCTTGATCAGCGCCAGAAAGCCCTGCACGTCGTTCTCCTGCACCGGCCGGCGATAGGCCCGCGCCATGAAAGGTCGAAGCAGCCGCTCGGCGTCCTGCTCGGGATTCTCGGAAAGCACCGCGACTTCCGGCGCCGGGCGCACCCCGCCGCGACCCCGCCCGCGACCGGCCGCCACCTCGGGCTTCTTGATCGGCAGATCGCCGAACATCAGGCGAAAGCCACCGCCGCTCGACTCGTCGTACAACGGTCCCTCGACCTCCATCCAGCGGAAGGCCACGGCCGGCATGCCGTCGCGCTGCGCCAGCGGATTCGTGAAGCCGCCCTTGAAGCCCGTCGGGCGCGATTTGAAGAACCGCGACGCATCGGTCACGATGTACTCGTTCGCCAACAGCCAGACGCTCTCGAGTTCGGAGACCGTAGGCTCCGGCGTCACGTCGAAGCCACCAAGCCGGCGATTGGCCGAGCCGCCCTTGGCGTACACCGTGATGGGCTCGTAACGGCGGCCGGCCGTGACCTCGTCGAAATTCGGCCGGAACCATTCGCTCGACCCCGGCATCCCGACGCGGTCCTGGCCGTTGGCAAATCGATAGGCCTGCCCGCCGCCCCCGACCCAGAGAGAATAACCGCTGAACTTGAAACGATACCGGCCCGCCACCGGCGCGCGAAAGGTCGACCAGTTCGAGGCGAAGCCCGTCACGTAGTCACTCGACATCCAGCCGACCGCCTCCTGCTCGCGCCCGACGGGGTCCGCGTCACCGACCGACAGAGGCGCCTTTTTTGTCCGCACCTCCGGCTGGGCCTGCACGCCGAGCACGGGAAACTTCAACCGATCCGGCCCGCCGTTGCCGACCCGCGGCGTGAACTGGGTCATGGCGGTATCGTCGCGGGCGTAGTAACGCGTCTTCGTGGTCGGCGGCCGCTCGGCTTCCACGCTCATCGCCTGCCGCATGGCGTATTCCGCCGCCGACATGTAGCGCGCCATGTGCACGTAGGAGACATCGAGCGCCGTGCCCACCTTGTTGAACCGATAGGCCTCGCCGTCCTCCGGCAACTGGTCCTTCACCTGCAGCCAGGGCGCCAAGAGCAGGTCCCGCAGCGCATTCTCGTACTCGGAACGATTCAGGCGCCGCCGCAACGCTCGGCCTTCCGCCTGCGCGAACTGCTGCTCGGAAACGATCAGCGACGACGCGAGTCCCTGGATGAACGTATTCATGTCCGCCGCCTCGGGACGCTTCTTCTCCTTGGGCGGCATCTCGCCAGCCTGAACGCGGTCATGGACCTTCACCCAGGTGAGAAAATTCCCCGCGTCCTGCGGGGCGTAGGCGAGCGAGGTGAGGTCGAGCCCTCCTTCCTTGTCGACGTCGTTGTGGCAGCTCGAGCAATGCCGGTCGGTGAACACCGCGACCTCGGCCTCAGGAAAGGTGGTGGCGGCGTGCGCCCCGGACGCCCCAACGACCCCGACAAGCCCGAGGGCGACGACGGAAAGGCGGCGCAGGGCCGCACGGATTTCAGCAGATGCGGGAAGGGGCGGAACGTTCATGGGTGTAATTGACTGAAAAGGGGCGGCGCACTTTCGGCCGGGCGGTAGAAAGCCAAAATTTTGGCAGCCTTTTTTCCAACGCCAAGCGCATTTGCAGGCGGGTTCGGGGAAACCTGTCGGATCAGCCGCGCCCCCTCGAAAAAATTGGCCTCCCGACTCACACCCCAGCCGGCGTGTAACGTAATGCTTGGATTCCGAAGCTAGTTGGCTCGGCGTAGCCCTGCCCGTGAGGGCAGGGACTTCTTCATGGCTTCGCCTGAAATCGTCCCGCTGCTCACGCAGCGTGCTACGATGCCAACTTCGGAAGCCAGATATTACGTTACGCCGACCCTCGTTCGCGATTATCCAGCCAGACCGCCTTCAGCCACTTTCGGTCGTGTCTTTCGCCGGTTTCTTGGTTGGTTATTTATTCCATGTCCGCCGACCTCGACCAGCTTGTCCTGTCCCTTGCGCAACGCGCCCGCGCGGCCGCGCTCGTGCTGGCGACGGTCCCGCGGAGCGCCAAGGACGCCGCGCTGAGACAACTCGCAGACTTGATCGAGAGTTCGCAGGCGGAGTTGCTGGCGGCCAATGAGCGGGATCTCGCCGGCCCCGACGCGGCCGTCCTGTCCGCGGCCGCGCGCGACCGGCTGAGGCTGAACGAATCCCGGATCAAGCATCTGGCGGAGTCGGTCCGCGAGGTCGCCGCCCTCCCCGACCCCGTCGGTGACCTGCTCGAGGAAACACGCCGGCCCAACGGGCTCCTGATCCGCAAGGTGCGCGTGCCGATCGGCGTCATCGCGATCATCTTCGAGTCGCGGCCCAACGTCACGGTCGACTGCGCGATCCTCTGCCTGAAGAGCGGCAACGCCTCGATCCTGCGCGGCGGCAAGGAGAGCTTCCACACCAATACCGCCCTCGCGGTGCTCATCACCCGCGCGCTAGTCGCCGCCGGCCTCCCCGCCGACGCGGTTCAACTCGTGCCCACGACGGATCGCAGCGCGCTCACTTCGCTCCTCAAGCTCGACACCTACATCCACTGCGTGATTCCGCGCGGTGGCGAGGGGCTCATCCGCTTCGTGGCGCAGAACAGCACCATCCCCGTCATCAAGCACTACAAGGGCGTGTGTTTCGTCTATGTCGATCGCGCAGCCGACTTCGCAATGGCTGAGGCGATCACGCTCAACGCCAAGGTCCAGCGCCCGAGCGCCTGCAACGCGGCCGAGCAGCTCCTCGTGCATCGCGATGTCGCCGCCCAATTTCTCCCCGCCATTGCCCGCGCCCTGCACGCGAACAAGGTGCAGCTGCGCACGGATGCCGCGGCGGCCGCGATTCTCGCGCCGGTGGGCATTCCGACGCAGCCCGCGACGGCCGAGGATTATTCCACCGAGTTCCTCGACTATGTGATCGCAGTCCGCGTCGTAGATTCGATCGACGCGGCGATCGCGACGATCAATCGCGACAGCTCGAACCACAGCGACGCGATCGTGACCGCCGACGAGGCGGCCGCCCGCCGGTTCCTGGCGGAGATCGACAGCGCGACGGTTTACTGGAACGCGAGCACCCGCTTCACCGACGGCTTCGAATTTGGTTACGGCGCCGAAATCGGGATCAGCACCGATCGGCTCCACGCCCGCGGCCCGATGGGCCTCCGCGAGTTGTGCTCGTACAAGTTCATCATCGAGGGCACCGGCCAGGTCCGCGGGTAATCGGGTTGGGTCAGGGTCGACAGCGCCGTTGAAGTGGAAGTGTAGCCGACGCGACGTCGTGGGCGTGCACGAGGCCCGCCCCTACAAAATACGCACGGGACGAATGCGCACGGGACAAATACGCGCCGGACAAATGCGCGCGGGACGAATGCGTGCAGGACAAAATACGCGGCGGGACGAAATTCCGGGTAGGGGCGTGGCTCGTCCACGCCCGGCTGGCTAAGTCAAAGCCCCGTCCCGTAGCCACGAGCGCCACAGAGTGGACGAAACGCCCGTCGTGCCACTCGCTCACGCTCGCAGCCACGGAAAAACCCGGCGCCCCCCCCTCTAGCGCTGCGGCCGCAGGAACCGGCCCGGCGCCGACAGATTCACGAGCCGGCCGTCCGCGTACACAGCGGCTCCACGCAGGAAAGTGTGGGTGACCCGCGCCTTCGAACGGCGGCCGACGTACACGCTGCTGCGATGGCGCGTCCACAGTTCGTCGGCCTTGATCGCATGTGCGGAACCAAACTCGATCAGCGAGAAGTCCGCATCCTTCCCCTCCGCGATCACGCCCTTGTGAATATCGAGTTGGAACCGGCGCGCCACGTTGCGGGCCAGCAGGGCGGCGAGGCGCGGCAGATCCTGATCGGCCGTGGCCTCGCAGGCTGAGAGCAGCAGCGCAAATCCGTGCTGGCAGCCGGCGACACCGCTCCACGCCGAGTGAAAGTCGCCTTTCGGGCGCTGCTCGGGCGGGGCCGGCGAATGATCCGACGCAATGTTCTGGATCCGGTCCGCGCGCAGATCGCGCCACAGCTCCGCCCGCGATGCCTCCTCCCGAATCGGCGGCGAGCACTTTGCCGTCACCCCGATGCGGGCGACATCCCGCGCATTCAACAACAAGTAGTGCGGCGAGGTCTCGGCCGTGACATCGACCCGTTGCATCCGGGCCTCGTCGATCAAACCCAGACCCTCCGGGCTGCTCACGTGAGCGACATGCAGCGCACACCCGGTTTCACCGGCGAGTTCGAGTGCGAGGCCAATGGCCGCGAGTTCCGTTTCCACGGGCCGGGACGCGAGCCACGCCGCCGCCGTCTTGCGACTTTTTCCCTTTTGGATCGCCGAGTACTGGGCCACCAGCGTGGCGTCCTCGGCGTGCACTGCGACGATCATCCCGAGTTTCGCCGCCCGCTTCATGCCTTCCCGCAGCACCGTGGCGTCGACGGTCGGCAGGCTGCCGGTTCCGTCCGGGCCCATGAACGCGTGCAGGCCGATGGCCCCGGCGTCCCGCAGGGCGGCGAGTTTGTCGAGGTTCTGCGGACCGAGGCCGCCCCACAGCGCAAAGTCGAGGCATGACGTTTCCTCCGCGAGCCGGCGCTTCTCGCGCAAAGCGGCCGCATCGAGGACCGGCGGCTCCGAGTGATGCGGCAGATCGAAGTAGGACGTGCCGCCGCCGGCCGCGAGCGCCGCGGATCCCGTGGCGAATCCCTCCCACTCCGCCGGGCCCGGCTCGTTGAAATGCACGCGCGCGTCGATGATGCCGGGGAAAAGATACCGCCCCTCCGCCTCGATCACCAACGCGGCATCGTCCTCGATCGCGGGCGCGATCCGCGCAATGCGCCCATCCACGACGCCGACATCGGCATCCTGGATGCCCTCGGGGGTGACGATCCGGCCACCCCGAATGACGACCTCGAAGATCTTGTTCAGGCCGGGGGCCGGGACCCCGCCGGCGTCCCGGTCAGAAACCGGCCGCGGCGACCTCATGCGATTTGCTCGTAGGCAGGGAGCGTCAGGAATTCGTCGAAGACTTCGGCCTTCACCATGCGGAGGAACATCTCGACCGCCTTCGGGTAATTGCCGCGGGCGTACCGGTCGGCACCCACCTCGCCCTGGATCTTGACGAGTTCCTCGGCCATCAGCGTGTCGTAGAGTTCGCTGGTTATCTTGCGGCCGTCGGCGAGGGTGGCGCCGAAACGATGCCACTGCCAGAGCTGCGCCCGCGAAATCTCGGCCGTCGCGGCGTCCTCCATCAGATTGTAGAGCGGTACGCAGCCGAGCCCGCCCAGCCAGGCTTCGAGGTATTGCATCCCGACGCTGAGGTTCAGCCGGACGCCCGGCTCGGTGATGTTGCCGGGAGGCGCGGCCAGCAGTTCCGCGGCCGTCACGTTCACATCCGGCCGCTGCTTGTTGATCTGGTTCGGCTGCGGCATGTGCTTGTCGAAGGCCTGCAGCGCAATCGGCACGAGGCCGGGATGCGCGACCCAGGTGCCGTCGTGACCGTCGGTCGCCTCGCGCTCCTTGTCGGCGAGCACCTTGGCCATCGCGGCCTCGTTGGCCGCCGGGTTGTTCTTGATCGGGATCTGCGCGGCCATGCCGCCCATCGCGAACGCGCCGCGGCGGTGGCAAATCTTGATCACATGCAGGCAGTACGCGCGCATGAACGGTGAGGTCATCGTGACCTGCGCCCGATCGGGGAACGTGCCATGCCGCGGCAGCTTCTTAATCCGCGAGAAAATGTAATCCCAGCGGCCGCAGTTCAGCCCGCTGGCGTGCTCGCGCAGTTCATACAGCATCTCCTCGGCCTCGAAGGTCGCGAGGATGGTCTCGATCAGCATCGTGCCGCGCACGCTGCCATGAGGCACCCCGAGCGTGGCCTCGGCGTCGGTGAAGACCTCGTTCCACAACCGGGCCTCGAGATGGCTTTCCATCTTGGGCAGGTAGAGGTACGGGCCGCTGCCGCGGGCGAGGAGCTCCTTCGCGTTGTGGAAGAAATAGAGGCCGAAATCGAACATCCCGCCGCCCACCGCCTGGCCGTCGAGCTTCACGTGCTTCTCCGGGAGGTGCCAGCCACGCGGACGGATCAGCAGCGTCGCGACTTTGTCGTTCAGCTTGTAGCTTTTCCCGCCCGGAACCTCGAGGGTGATGGTGCGGCGAATCGCATCCCGCAGGTTGATGTGCCCATCGAGCAGGTTGCCCCACGTCGGGGTGGTGGCGTCCTCGAAATCGGCCATGAACACCTTCGCGCCGGAGTTCAGGGCGTTGATCACCATCTTGCGATCCACCGGACCGGTGATCTCGGTGCGGCGATCCTGCAGATCGGCCGGCGCCGGCGCGACGCGCCAGCTCGGATCATTCCGAATGTGCGCGGTCTCGGGCAAAAAATCCGGAAGCTTGCCGGCCTCGAGTTCGCGCTGCCGGGCCACGCGGCGCTGCAGCAGTTCCAGCCGGCGGGCGCCGAACTTCCGGAAGATGCCGGCGAGGAAGGTGCAGGCTTCGGGCGTGAGAATTTCCGCGTGCTGAGGGGTGATGGGTCCGAGGATCTCGAGCCCGCCGATGACGGTGGATTTCATGGTGGTTGGGGAAAGGTACGGTGGAAAAAAGGCAGGCGGATACCACGCCAGGCGAGCTCCGGCACGCAATGGAAAAGGGCGCAATGCCGTTGTCATCGCGGCGGGCACCGCTCATGCCCGCGGAGGTCATGACGACGATGCCGCCGGAGATCTTTATGCGGGAAGCGATCGCGCTGGCGACCGCGGCGCTGCGCTCGGAGCGGGGCGGCCCGTTTGGCTGCGTCATTGTGCGCCGCGGCGAAGTGGTGGCGCGCGGCGAGAACCGCGTGACGTCGGAGAACGATCCCACCGCCCACGCCGAAGTGACCGCGATTCGCGCGGCGTGTCGGCAGCTCGGCCGGTTCGCCCTCCCCGACTGCGAACTTTACACAAGTTGCGAGCCCTGCCCGATGTGCCTGGCGGCGATCTACTGGGCCCGGATTCCCCGGATCTATTATGCGAACACCCGCGCCGATGCCGCCGCGATCGGGTTCGATGACGACTGGATCTACCAGCAGATGCCGCTGCCACCGGAGCAAAGAGCGATCGAGATGACGCCCCTGCTCCGTCCCGAAGCCCAGGCGGCGTTCGTGGAGTGGCGGGACAAGCCGGACAAGATCGCGTACTAGTCCGCGGAGCAGCGCTCCGGGGACTTCCCTGCTGCCGCACTTGCCATCCGGCAAACGTCCACCCACGTTCGCGGCCTATGCATTTCGATAATCTTCAACCCGGACTTTCCGCCCCGGTGCCGCATCTCGACGATGACGATGACGATGATGCGGAGGACGAAAAGGAAGCGGCGAAGATGGCACGCAAGAACACCCCGGTCGCGATGATGATCCAGCGCAAGTTCCTGGATCAGCGGAAGATTTTCCTCTGGGGCGCGGTCACCGACGAAACCGCCAAGGACATCACCGAAAAGCTCCTGTATCTGGAAACCACGGAGCCTGGCAAGGGCATCACCTTCTTCCTCAACTCGCCCGGAGGTTCAATCACGGCGGGCATGGCGATTTACGACACGATGAAGCTCATCTCGTCGCCCATCACGGTCGTCGTGACCGGC
>CAINHV010000533.1 GCA_903848965.1 uncultured Opitutia bacterium
AGGAACTTCCCGGCACGGCCGTGCAGGTAGAGGATGTTGCCCCGGCTATCGACCAGAACAGCGACCAGACTGACCTGACCGAGGAGTATCTGTTCGGTCAGCTCCCGCGGCGTCCGTGTGGCTGGGACGCTCAAATTAGCCGCATGGACGCGCACGGGCTGGATGGGTAGCGTGGGCAGGCGCATTTTCCCGACTTTCAAGCCGGGCAACAACTCCCGCCGTTGATACAGCTGCGCCTTCCGGTCCAAGAGGAGGAATTGATCGTGAAAATTCCCCACGGTCTCGGAATTGCCCAGGAAAAGCATGCCCCCGGGGCGCAGCGCGAAGTGGAAGGTCCCCATCAGTTGCTGCTGCAACTCCGCACGCATGTAGATCAGGAGATTGCGGCAGCTGATGAGGTCGAGCTTCGCGAACGGCGGGTCCTGGAGCGCGTTCTGCTCGGAAAAAATCAAGAGATCGCGCAAACTCTTTTTGACGCGGTAGCCGTCACCGGTGGGTTCGGCCGTAAAAAAATGCTTCAGTCGCTCGGGCGGGACGTGGGTGGCAATCTCGGCCGAAAAGTGGCCCGCCCGGGCGGTGGTGATCGAGTGGCGACTGACGTCGGTCGCGAAGATCTGCACGGGAATGCGGACCTTGAGCGCCTCCATGCGCTCCGCCACCAGCATCGCAATCGAATAGGCCTCTTCACCGGTGGCGCACGCCGGGACCCAAATCCTGATCGTGCCGTCCTTGGTCTTTTCGGCCACGAGTTTTGCAATGCACTGCGTCTCCAGCACTGAAAATGACTCCGGGTCGCGGAAGAAGTCGGTTACGCCGATCAGGATCTCACGAAAGAGCGCTTCCACCTCCTCCGGGGTCTGCTGCAGAAATTTGGCGTATCTCTCCACCGCATCGATCTGGTGGACGGCCATCCGCCGCTGGATGCGCCGGTCAATCGTGCTTGTCTTGTAGCGGGAGAAGTCATTCCCGGTCTGCGCCCGGAGCAGGGCGAAGATTAGCTGCCGGGCATTCTCGCGGCGCGAGGGCGCCGCGGTGGACGATTCATCGGGTTTGCCGAACGCCTGCGCGGCGTAGGCGATTAGCTTCGCAGGCATTTCCGCGGGCGGCAGTTCGTAGTCCACGCAGCCCGTCGCGATGGCGCTCCGCGGCATCCCGTTGAACTCGGCGGTCGCGGGAGTCTGCACCATGACCAAGCCGCCCGCGGCCTTGATCGTCCGCACCCCCAGCGTGCCGTCGGTGCCGGTGCCGGAAAGCACGATCCCGATGCCCCGTTCGCCCTGGTCCTGCGCGAGGGAGTTAAAGAACTGGTCGATGGGCAGGCTCAGCCGCCGCGGCGACTCGTGTGCCAGCAGATGCAGCGCACCGCCCAGAAACTTCAGATCGAAGCCCGGTGGGACGATGTAGACACAGTTGGGCTGCAGGACTAGCCCGTCCGTGATCTTAAACACCTTCATGCGCGTGTAGCCCCGCACCAGTTCGGTCAGCCGGCTCTCGCTGTTCGGGTCCATGTGCTGGAGGAGCACGAAGGCCATCCTCGGATCGGCATTGACGGGCAGGCCGGAAAAAAACGCCTTGAACGCCGCGAGTCCCCCGGCGGAAGCCCCAATCCCGACTATCGGAAAATTGGCGGCGGCCGGCCCGGCCCTCGCCGGCACCACGACCTTGCCCTCCCTTGGCGCTGCTTTAACCGGTGTTCTCTTGCTTGCTTTCATAGCTGGCTCCTGAGGCTGCTGTTTTTGGCGATCGCCCGGCCCGGCTGAGAGAGAGAGAGGGAATATCAGGGGTGCGCGTCTCATTTCCGTTGGATTCACGAACGGTTCTGGAATAAGACCCCATCAGGCGAGGTAATTTTTACCCTTACTCGCGGGATGGCAATGCTGCGTTTGCCTAAAGGATGCGACGCACACCGTCCAAAGCGCCCCGAAGCAGGTGACAATTTGGTTTGGCGACAAGAGCGCGGACCGGAAGGTCGACGTGCTGATTTACCAGCCGAAGACGAAGGATGGAGACGAAGGATGGGAGACGAAGGATGGGGTCATGTCAGGACACAGGACGAGCCCCGCGGGAAGGCTTGCTCCGGAGTGCACCAGCGGTCCGAGATCGATGCAGTTTAGAAGCCAGACTTCCGCTCGAGCCTGAAGGAGCGCGATCCGGTCCGCTCCCAACAGTTCAAACCCAGGGTGATGTCCCATGTCCTGACATGACCCCTTGATCAACGGGCGGAAGTTGGTCGTTCCGCCTTCCGGCGGGAATTCAAGGTTGAAACCCCATCGCCGGTGGCCAGCTTGCGTTTCGATCGGTCACGTGTGCCTGCCGCTTGTCGGAGGGATCATACCAAACACGGCGAGACCGCTAACCTCCCAGCCCCACATGACCCGCCTTGTTCCAGTTGTGCCGTTCCTGCCCTGCAGCCTGGCGATCCTGATGTTGGCCTTCGCTTCCGGGGGGATTCAGGTCGAAGCGAGTGCGGCCGAGCCGGCGCCCGTTTCGTTCAACCGCGACATCCGGCC
>CAINHV010000534.1 GCA_903848965.1 uncultured Opitutia bacterium
ATGGTCGGGGCGATAGGATTCGAACCTACGACCTCCTGGTCCCAAACCAGGCGCTCTACCAGGCTAAGCTACACCCCGATCAACGAAGGAGAGACGCTTGCCTGAACGCGCGGGGTGTCAACGTTGGTCTGGATGTTCTGGCATTATTTCGCGTATCACCCGAAGCCTCTGTCGGACATGGGGCCGCAGGACCGGCAGGTCGATCGGCCGGGCTTCGATCTCCGATTGGACCGGACACACCAAGTCACCACCATGACTGCTAGTGATGAGCGAGCAGACGGTTACAGTAAGGGCTGATGATTGGATCGGTTGGGCTGTCTTGGGAAAGCTCGGCGCTTTGGCCGCGACTTCCCCGGCGATCAATCTCTTCTTGCGTCACCTCCGGATCGGTATTGTGCTTCCTCTCTAACTTCACTCCATGGACACTATTTCTCGCGAAAACAGCAGCATGCTTCCGGTCGGCGGCATTATTGTCGGGGCCATTGGCCTGCTTCTCGGGGGTCTTGCCCTCGTTCAGGTTTCAAAGGTCAACAAGACCGTAGCTGAGCATCAGCTCAAGGTCGACAAGGTCGACGGCATCGAGTCCCAGTCGGCGGCCGCTTCGACCGCCGCGGAGAAGTCCCGCAGTGATGTCGCGGCCCTCCAGCGCTCCACGCAGGAAGCCATGAATCAGGTTGGCGCGATGATCGGCGACATGGGTGGCAAGATCACGAAGCTCGAAGAGGCTGCCAAGAAACCGGCTCCGGTCGGTTCGAAGAAGGGTGGCGCTCCCGCCGTCGCCGGTCCCGGCGAGTATATCGTCAAGGCGGGCGACACCGGCATGAAGATTGCCAACGCGAATGGCGTGAGTCTGACCGACCTCCAGTCAGTCAATTCAGGGGTGAGCTGGACCGGCCTCAAGGTCGGTCAGAAGCTGAAGCTGCCGGCGAAGTAAGCCGTTCCCAAATTTATTTGATGCCTCTCGCGCCTCGCGCCGGGAGGCATTTTTTTTGTCCCCGCCATGACGTCACCTTCCACCGGGCCTTCGCGTTGGGAAAGGTTGCACGAGTCGATCCAGGCGAAGACCCCGATCTTCGATTTGCTCCGGGCGCGCTTCCGTCATCCCGTGCGCGGATCGGAACGAGATTTTGTCGTCCTGAGTCCGCCCGACTGGGTCAACGTCGTGGCCCTGACGCCCGAACATCACCTCGTGCTCGTCCGGCAGTTTCGTTATGGGATTAATGATTTCTCACTCGAGATACCGGGTGGCGTGATGGAAGCAGGGGAGAATCCCATCACCGCCGGGTTGCGCGAACTGCGGGAGGAAACCGGCTACCAGGGCACTTCGGCCCGACTCCTGGGCAGTGTGCATCCGAATCCGGCAATCCAATCCAACCGCTGCCACTTTGTTTTCGCGGAAGGAACGGTGCCGACCCACGCACTCGAATGGGATCAGGACGAGGAAATCCAGATCATGACATCACCGGTGGACGCAGTCCTGGCGTTGGCGCGAAGCGGTGGGATTACGCATGGGCTCGTGTTGGACGCGCTCCTCCTCTTCGAGCCGCATTGGCAGCGCATCAAGGCCGGCGCCTCATAGGGTGCGGCGTTTGACATCGGAGGTTTGCCCGCTTTCCTCCGAAGAATTCCCTTGATGCCCGCCTCCAGCCCATCCTGCCCGCCGCCTTCGGCCGCCCCTGTCGTGGATGAGTTGTTGCCGGAATCTCTGGAGCAGGAAGTCCGGCGGATTTACGCCCGCAGCCCCCTCTACGGACAGCGGTTTCCGCTGCATCCCGAGCCCCTGCATTGGTCGTGTTTCCGCGAGATTCCAGCCCTTTCGAAGCAGGAGATCGTGACGCGTGGCCACCAGGCGTTTTTTGCCGACTACAGCGAGGTCGAGCGCGGACTGCAGACGAAGCGGTTCGAGTACGAGAGCACGGGCGGGACGACGCAGTCACCGATGACGGTGATCATGGAAGACGGCTGGTGGAATGCTCAGACGGAGCGGGCGTATCGCGCCTCGCCAATCCTGCGACCGTTCGCGGGCCGGCCTTATCGCAAGTGCGTTCTGGCCCCCGTGGGTTGTTCGAGCAACCTGTGTCCCTACGAGGATCACCCGTTTCCCCACCGCTATTTTGACGGGACGGTTTACCTGAATCTGTCGAGCGATCCCTTCGCTTTTCCCGAAAGCGAATGGGAACGAATCGTGGTGGAACTGCAGGCGACCCAACCGGAGGTCCTCGAGGGCGAGCCGGTCTATCTTTCGCTGCTGGCCCGCGCGGTGCAGAAGCGCCGAGTCAAGGTGCCGAGTATCCGCGCGGTCATCCTGACGTATGGCAAGGCGAGCGCACAACACGGCCGGCGGATCGCCGAGGCGTTTCCCGCACCGCAAGTAGACCTCTATGGTTCGACCGAGGCCGGTTACCTCTTCGTGGGCGAGGCCTTCAGGGACAGTTCGCAGGTGATCGAGGAGAACGCGTTCATCGAACTGGTCTCGTGGCGGCCGAATTTGCCCGACATTTTTCAGATTTACGTCACCACCCGCGGTCGCGAGGCCATGCCGCTCCTGCGGTATCATACGGGCGACATCGTGCAGCGCTTGCCCGAGGGCTTCCGGTTGCTGGGACGCGAAGCCAACCTCTTCTTCCGACCCGACGGATCGCTGGTTTCTCCGGCGGACGTGGACGCCGCGCTGCCGGACGATTTTGCCTGCTGGCATTACCTCCTCGTGCAAACGGGTGAATCGCGCTGGGACTTCCATTACGTGGCGGACCACACCGCGGCGCATCGCAAAGTGGAGGCGGCGCTGGCCGGCCTGCTGGGGGCCGGAGCGCGGGTGAGTGCCTTCCGGCGTCGGACGATTGCGCCGGCTGCGAGTGGCAAGTTTGCCCTGCTGAAGCCGCTCGTTCGCTAGCGGCGCCTTCTGAAAAAGGTTAGGCTCGCTAATAAGCGTCCTTCCGCGAGCACGCGCCTTTACTTCGACCCGGGGGTCGCAGATTTTTCGATTGGTTCCCTCACTTTCACCCTACCGGCGGATTCCCGATGCATTTCTTTGGCTCTCTCTTCCGTTCTTCCATTGGCCGGAAGGTTCTGATGGCGGTGACGGGTCTGATCCTGATCGGTTTCGTGATCGGGCACCTGGTGGGCAACCTGCAGGTGTTTCAGCACCCTGACCATCTCAACGGTTACGCCCAATTTTTGCAGCAACTCGGCCCGTGGCTGTGGGTCGCCCGGGGCGTGCTCCTCGTGAGCGTCGTCATCCACGTTTGGGCGGCGACCGTTCTCACCTTGGAGAACAACCGCGCGCGCGGTCCCGAGGCCTACCGGATCAAGCATACCATTCGGGCCACGCTCGCGTCCCGGACGATGCGGCTCACGGGCTACGTGGTGCTGGCCTTCGTCGTTTACCATCTCGCCCACTTCACCTGGGGCTCGGTCTCCCGGGAAAGTTTCAAGGACAACCTCGAACTCTACACGATGCAGTCGGACTACAAGTTCGCCGGCATTCCGGTGGTCAAGGCCGGCGCCGAGGTTCACGACGTCCATGAGATGGTGGTGCTCGGCTTTAGCCATCCACTCGTCTCGCTGTTCTACATCGTCGCCGTGGGTCTGCTCAGTTTCCACCTGCTCCATGGCCTGGACAGCATGTTTCAGACGCTCGGCTTGCGATCCGGCCGCTGGTCGGGCGCGTTGCGAACGATCGCGGTGGTGTTCTGCGTCACGTATTTCGCCGGCAATCTCCTGATCCCCGGGGCTGTGCTGGCGGGCAATCTTCGGCCGCACACGGCTGGCCCCGCCTTCTCCAGTCGCTGAACCAACCTTCACCTGCTGCCTCGCCCCCATGGCCACTCTCGACTCGAAAACTCCTCCTGGCCCGCTGGCCGACAAGTGGCGCAAGCACAAGGCGGACATGAAGCTCGTCAATCCCGCCAACAAGCGGAAATACGAGGTCATTGTGGTCGGCGCCGGCCTGGCGGGCGCGTCCGCCGCGTCGTCTCTGGCGGACATGGGTTACAAGGTGAAGTGCTTCGTCTTTCACGACAGCCCCCGTCGCGCCCACTCGATCGCCGCCCAGGGCGGCATCAATGCCGCCAAGAATTACCAGAACGACGGCGACAGCGTTTACCGGCTGTTCTACGATACCATCAAGGGCGGCGACTATCGCTCCCGCGAAGCGAACGTCCACCGCCTGGCCGAGGTCTCGGTCAACATCATCGATCAATGCGTGGCGCAGGGCGTGCCCTTCGCCCGGGAGTACGGCGGCTTGCTGGCCAATCGCTCCTTCGGCGGCGCGCAGGTGAGCCGCACGTTTTACGCCCGCGGCCAGACCGGCCAGCAACTCCTCCTTGGAGCCTACTCGGCCCTCATGCGGAACGTCGGTGCCGGGACGGTCGAACTGCACACCCAGCGCGAGATGCTCGATCTCGTGATCGTGGACGGCCAGGCCAAGGGCGTCGTGATCCGCGACCTCGTGACCGGGGCCATCGAGCGACACGCGGCCGATGCTGTGGTCCTGGCGACCGGCGGTTACGGCAACGTCTTCAATCTCTCCACCTATGCGCGTGGCTCGAATGCGACCGCGATCTGGCGGGCCTACAAGCGCGGCGCGTGTTTTGCCAATCCGTGCTACACGCAGATCCATCCGACCTGCATCCCGGTGAGCGGCGATTATCAATCGAAGCTCACGCTCATGTCGGAATCGCTGCGCAACGATGGACGGATCTGGGTGCCGAAGAAGGCAGAGGATCGACGGAAAGACCCTTCGGCCATTGCGGATGCGGATCGCGATTACTTCCTCGAACGGATGTATCCCGCGTTCGGCAATCTCTGCCCGCGCGACATCGCGTCGCGCGCAGCCAAGCGCGTGTGCGACGAGGGCCGCGGCGTGGGCCCGAGCGGGCTCGGCGTCTACCTGGATTTTTCTGACGCGATTTCCCGCCTCGGTGCCAACGGGGTCCGCGAACGTTACGGCAATCTCTTCGACATCTATCACGAGATCACGGCCGAGAGCGCCTATGAGCAGCCGATGCGGATTTTCCCCGCGGTGCATTACACCATGGGCGGCCTGTGGGTGGACTATAACCTGATGTCCAACGTCCCGGGGCTCTTCGTGCTCGGCGAGGCTAATTTCTCCGACCACGGCGCGAACCGCCTGGGTGCCTCGGCCCTCATGCAGGGCCTGGCCGACGGCTACTTCGTCATTCCCTACACCATCGGCGATTACCTCGCGACGCAGAAGCCCGGCTCGTGCCCGAAGGCGGACGGCCCCGAGTTCAAGGCCGCGGAGGACAACATCCGCACGATGACCAAGCGCCTGCTCGACAACCCCGGTCGCGAACCCGTCAGCCACTTTCACAAGCGGCTCGGCAAGCTCATGTGGGAATTCTGCGGCATGGCCCGCACGAAGGCCGGCCTCGAGACCGCGCTGCAGAAGATTCCCGAACTCCGCGAGGAGTTCTGGGCCAACGTGCGCGTCCCCGGTTCGGGCGACAGCCTCAACCAATCGCTCGAGCAGGCCGGTCGCGTGGCCGATTTCATCGAACTCGGCGAACTGATGTGCCGCGACGCGCTCACGCGCGAGGAAAGCTGCGGCGGACACTTTCGCGAGGAGCACCAGCACCCGGACGGCGAGTGCAAGCGCAACGACGAGGGCTTCGGGCACGTCGCGGCGTGGGAGTTCAAGGGCCCGGGACAGGCCCCGGCCCGCAATGTCGAAGCGCTCAACTACGAATCCGTGAAGATGAGCGTGCGGAACTATAAGTGACGCCGTCCGGCCGCGCCGATTCCAACCACCAACACCTCTTTCCATGGTCGCCGCCAACAGCACCCAGCCCCTCAGCATCACCCTTCGCGTCTGGCGCCAGGCTGATGCCCGCCAGCCGGGTAAATTCGTCGAGTATCAGGCCCGCGAGCTCAGCCCGGACATGTCGTTCCTCGAGATGCTCGACGTGGTCAACGACCAGCTCACGGTCAAGGGCGAGGATCCAATTGCGTTCGCCCACGATTGCCGCGAGGGCATCTGCGGCACCTGCTCCTGCACGATCAACGGCAAGCCGCACGGTCCGGGCCGCGGCGTCGCGACCTGCCAGATCTACATGCGGACGTTTCGCGATGGCGACGTCGTGACCGTCGAGCCCTTCCGGGCCGCGGCGTTTCCGGTGGTGAAGGATTTGGTCACCGACCGCAGTGCGTTCGACAAGATTCAGAGTGCCGGCGGTTTCATCACGGTTCGGGCCGGCTCCGCGCCGGAGGCGAATGGGCTGCCCGTGCCGAAGCCGGATGCGGATCTCGCGATGGACGCGGCCACGTGCATTGGCTGCGGCGCCTGCGTCGCGGCGTGCAAAAATGCCAGCGCGATGCTCTTCGTCGCCGCCAAGGTTTCCCACCTGGGCTTGATGCCGCAGGGTCAGGCGGAGCGCGATCGCCGCGTGCTCGCGATGGTCGGAACGATGGACGAACTCGGTTTTGGCAACTGCACGAACTACTACGAGTGCAGCGCGGCCTGCCCGAAGCTGATCTCGCACGATTTCATCGCCCGGATGAACGGTGACTATCTCAAGGCGTCATTCCGGGCCGCGCTCAAGCCGGAGTCGGCGGGTGCGAGCGGCGGAGTCTGAGTCGAGGGCCAGCCGACGAGCGGCAGCCCGGCACGAATCGGTTTCGGCCCGCTCGAGGTTGCAATCCCGACCCCACGTGGGGTCGGTTTCGGACGGGAAACCCGTCAGAATACCGAAAGGGCCTTGGCACTCTCGAGCACGACCCACGCCGCGCCGCCGGCCAGTCCGAGCTTGAGCAGGGTGCGCATGAACTTCCGGCCCCGCAGCACCACATCATGGACATCGGTGTTGAGCTTCCGGCGATTGCTCTGGGCCATGAAACTCACGAATTGCGGATCCCGAAAGCGGCCCCGCGAATCGCGCCGCAGTCCGAACCGGACGGCGGGGCGATGGCAAACGTTGAGCAGGGCGCGGAGCACAGCGTCATCTGTCAAAATTGCGGGTCGTTCTTTCAAGACCAATCCCACGAACATCGCGGTTTCACGCGAGTTTATCGATCGTCCTGGCCTCCCCGTAGTACCGATCACGGTGGTGATCGGTCCGGCTGCAGGCACGGCGGTGACCGGATTTCGGCTGTTCCCGCGGAGCTTTTTTCTGGTTTAGTCTCCTCATGAATTTTGTCGTTGTGGGCGCTGGAGCTTGGGGAACCGCGTTTGCGCTCCATCTGGCCCGGGTGAATCGGTCGGTTACGCTGGTCCCGCGCCGGGTGGAACAGGCCGGCGCATTGTTGGCTGCGCGCGAGAATGTCGATTATCTACCGGGACTCCCACTTCCGTCCGGGATTGCGCTGACGGCGGATCTGCCCGCGGCGCTGGCGGGCGCCGAGGTCATCCTGCTCGCCTGCCCGGCTCAGGCTTTGCGGGAGACGTGTATCCGAATCAGGCGCGCGCTTCCGCCGGTCGCGCCCCCGAAGTTTGTCCTCAGTCTGGCCAAGGGTCTCGAATCGGGCACCCATCTCCGTCCGGCCGAGGTGATCGCGGCCGAACTACCCGGAATTCCCGTGGGAACGCTCACCGGTCCGACCAATGCCCGCGAAGTGGCCCTCGGCAAACCGGCGGCGATGGTGCTGGCGGCGTCGCCGTTACAGACCGTGGCCGCAGAGGTGCAGTTCGCGTTGAGCAGTCCGGCCTTGCGGATTTATACCAGCGACGATCTGGCGGGGGCCGAGTTTGGCGGATGCCTGAAGAACATTTATGCCATCGCCGCCGGTTGCTGTGACGGCCTCCAACTGGGGGACAACACCAAGGCCGCGCTGCTCACCCGAGCCTTGGCGGAAATGGTGCGGGTGGGGGTGGCCCTGGGCGCGCGGGCCGAAACGTTCTATGGATTGAGCGGTTTCGGCGACTTGGTGGCCACCTGCTATGGCGAATGGAGTCGCAACCACGATTTTGGCCGGCGCATCGGCGAGGGCCGCACCGCGGCCGAGCTGATCGCAAATCGGAAGACGGTCGTGGAAGGTTACAAGACGGCTGAGGCGTTTGCCGGGCTCTGTGCCGAGCGCGGGCTCGAGGCCCCCATCCTCCGGGAAGTCCATGCCATCCTGTTCGAGGGCAAGGCGCCGGAGCGGGCGCTGAACGCCTTGATGACGCGCGAACTCAAGCGCGAGTGATCCGCCGGCGGGGCCTGCGTCGGGCTTGCACCGCGGGGGCCGGCCTTTTGACTCGCGGCTCTTTCCCACCCCATGGCCAAAAATCCGGAATCCGCCGCCCTCGACCGCAAGCACAAGCTCGTCATCTTCGCCTCTTCGCTGGGCACGGTCTTCGAGTGGTACGATTTTTATATCTACGGCACCCTCGCGGTCTTCTTCGGGAAATTGTTTTTCCCGCCCGAGAATGAAACCGCGGCCTTCCTCTCGAGTCTCGCGCTGTTCGGCGTCGGCTTCTCGGTGCGGCCGTTTGGGGCGCTCGTCTTCGGGCGGCTCGGTGACCTGGTGGGCCGAAAATACACCTTCCTCGTCACCATTGTGGTGATGGGCATTTCGACCGCGCTCGTGGGAGTGCTGCCGACCTACGCCTCGATCGGCTTCTGGGCGCCCGTGATTCTGGTAATTCTCCGTCTGGCCCAGGGTCTGGCCCTGGGCGGCGAATATGGCGGGGCGGCCACCTACGTGGCGGAGCACGCGCCCAAGGGAAAGCGGGGTGCTTTCACAAGTTGGATCCAGACCACCGCGACTCTCGGGTTCTTCCTCTCGCTCGCGGTGATCCTCGGCGTGCGGCAGTCGATGTCACCGGAGAGTTTCGCGGCGTGGGGCTGGCGGATCCCGTTCCTCGTTTCCATCCTCCTCCTCGGCGTCTCGATCTACATCCGGCTCAAGCTGCACGAGTCGCCGGTGTTCGCGGAGATGAAGGCCCAGGGCAAGACCTCGAAGGCGCCGCTGACCGAAAGCTTCGCCGAGTGGGGCAATGCCAAGGTGGTCCTCAAGGCGCTCTTCGGTGCCACGGCCGGACAGGGCGTCGTGTGGTATGCGGGACAATTCTACGCGCTCTATTTCCTGACCACCACGCTCAAGG
>CAINHV010000535.1 GCA_903848965.1 uncultured Opitutia bacterium
CGCGCCTCGTGCGCGCCCACGATGTCTCTAACTCTTGCCCGCCGCGGCCTTCGCTTCGACCGGGTCACCCGGGCGCAGCAGCGCGTTCGGGTTGATGATAATCGGGGTCGCCGGCGTCAGGCCGGTTGCGGTCACTTCGACACTCGTGCCCAGATTGCGGCCGGCGGTCACCGGGACGAACGCCACTTTTCCGTCTGCGACCGTGGCGACGAAACTCTTTCCCTCGCGGGTCACGATCGAATTCGTCGGAATCAGCAGGACGTTCCCCGGCGACTTCAGTTCGAACGCGGCGGTCCCGGTCAGCCCGGCCGGGATGGCGAGGTCCTGGTTGTCCAGCGTCAGCTCAACGCGCATCGTGCCCGAGGCGGGATCGAAGCTGCGGCTGGCCCGAGCCACGCTGGCGGCGAAGGTGCGGCCCGGAAATTCATGGAAGCGAATCGTCGCCGGCTGCGCGACACTGAGGCGCAGGGCGAGGTCGGGCGCGGCGGCGATGGTGAAGCGCAGCAGATCGATCCGGACGAGCCGATAGAGCCAGCCCTCCGCGGTGGCGGAGTCGCCGCGGACCCGATCTCCGCGGTCGATATTGCGCGCCGACACCACGGCGTCAAAGGGGGCCCGGACGGTGGCGAACTTCTGCTGCTCCTCGAGCCGGCCGAGTTCGGCGCGGGCGACACGGACCGCCGCCTCGAACTCGGCCGCGTTGGCCTGGCGCTGATCAGACTCCTCCTGCGAGGTGGCGCGGGATTCCAGGAGGCTGGTGGCGCGCTGCGCGAAGAGGCGGGCGTTCTCGGCGCGGGCGACGGCTTGGTCGACATGGGCCCGCGCGGCCACCACGGCCTGATCGAGCTCCGGCACGGCGATGATGGCGAGGATGTCGCCGGCCTTCACGCGGTCCCCGAGGTCGAAATTGCGTTCGCGCACCATCCCGGTGGCGCGCGTGAAAATCGTGGCGGACTCCACCGGCTCGGTGCGGCCCGGGACCTCATAGGGCTGGATCGCCGCGACGGGTTTCGAGGTGATCGTGCGCACGGCGGTCGGCGGCGGAGTTTGGGCCGTCAGGAAGAGCGGCGAGGCGAGGAGGACGGCGCTGAGGACAACGGACTTCATGGCGAAAAGAGAGAGGAAGGGGAGGGAACTTCAGGCGACGGAGACGACCTCCGGCTCCCGCGTAGGGATCGCGGGGCTGGCGGGCGGAACCCGACGGATGCGCCGGCAGACGACGGCAAACGCCACGGGAACGAGGAAGAGCGACGCGACGGTCCCAAGGATGAGGCCGCCGATCACGGCGCGACCGAGCGGCGCGTTCTGTTCGCCACCTTCCGCGGTGCCCATCGCCATGGGGATGACGCCGAGAATCATGGCCAAGGCAGTCATCAACACCGGCCGCAGCCGCGTGGTGGCGGCCTCGATCGCGGCGTCGTGGGCGCTGACCCCGGCGACGAAGCGATCGCGGGCAAAGCTGCTGACGAGGACGCTATTCGCCGTGGAGACGCCGACGACCATGATGGTGCCCATCAGGGCCGGCACGCTGATCGGAGTCCCGGTGGCGAGAAGGGCGAGCACGGCGCCGGCGATGGCGACGGGCAATCCGCTGATGGCCGCGAGCGGGAGAGTCCACGATTGGAAGTTCACCACCATCACGAGGAACACGAGTAGCGCGGCGAGACCGAGGCCCCCGAGGAGTTCGGCGTAGACCGAGGTCATGAGCACGGCCTGGCCAGCCTGCTCGAGCCGGTTGCCAGGCTTCTGTCGTTTGCGGAGATCGTCCAGAATGACGGCGAGGTCGCGATCCACGCCGCCGAGATCACGACCGCTGGTGTTGGCGAGGACGGTGAGCGTGGGCAGAAGCGCGGTGCGCGAGACGCTGGCGGGCGCCCGTTTTTCCCTCACCTCGGCAAAGGCGCGCAGGGGCAGCGTCAGGTTGCTGCCGCTCGAGGGCCGAATCGGCAGGTTGAGGATATCCTCGATCGAGTTGAGGGAGGCGGCGGGGGCGAGGACCTGCACCTCGTAGGAGGTGCCGGTGACGTTGTCCGCCCAGACGTTCGTCGCCACGGTGCCGCCGCTGCCGAGCGCCGCAAGGATGGCATTCGCGGCATCCTGCTGGTTGATGCCGAAGGTGGCCGCCCGGGTGCGGTCCACGCGAATGGCATAGCCTGGCTGATCCAGGACCTCGCGCAGGATGACGTCGACGGCGCCCGGCACGCGGGCGAAGCGCTCGCGCAGTTCGCGGGCGAGTGCGAGATTGCCCGGTACATCGCGGCCGATGAAGCGCACCTCGAAGGTTGTCGCCGCGCCGCCGGCGAGGGTCTGGCTGGTGGCGTCGGCGGGACGAAAGAACGTCTGGACCGTGGGCAGGCGGGCGGCAAGGGCGGCGCGGATCTTCTCCTCGTAGCCGATCGTCGGGCCGTGCTCCGGCGAGAGCTGCACGAGGACCTCCGCGTCGGAAGACGTGATCGAAGTCGTCTCGATCCAGGCCTGATTCACGGCGGCGGGCGGGCCGATGTTTTCCACCATGAACATCAGCTCCCGGGCGGGAATCACCTCGCGGATGATGCGCTGCACCTCGGCGGTGACGCGGCCGGTTTCCTCAATCCGCAGGCCGCTGGGGGCGCGAACGAAGAGGCGGATCAGGCCGGCGTCCGTGCGCGGGAAAAATTCGCGACCGGACTTCCAGGCGGCGAAGGCGCCGAGGAGCATGACGAGCGCGACGGGCAGCAGCACGAGCCAGGGTCGGAAGAGCAGGGACTCCAGCACGCGGCGCTGCACGCCGATGAAGCGATCCAATTGGTGCTCGATCGCGAGATGCAGCCGGAGGAAACCCCGGGGCGGACCCACCCGCCGCTGCTCGGCCCGTTGCTCGGCGGGCAGAATGATCGACGCCAGCGTGGGCACGAGAGTGCGGGCGAGAAGGTAGCTCGCCACCATGGCGAACACCACGGCGAGCGCCATCGGCCGGAAGACATCGGCGGCGGTCCCGGTGAGGAGAAGCACGGGCAGGAAGACGATGCAGATGGAGAGGGTCGAAACGAACTCCGGGAAGGCGACCTCGCGCGCGCCGTCGATGATCGCCTGGCCGACCTCCTTGCCGAGCGCGATCTGGCGCTTCGTGTTTTCAATTTCGACCAAGGCGTTGTCGACGAGGATGCCGATCGCGAGGGCTAGGCCGCCGAGCGTCATCAGGTTGAAGGTGGCGCCGGTCAGATAGAGGCCGGCGACAGAGCACAGGAGGGCGAGGGGGATCGAGGTGAGAACGATGAGCGTCGACCGCCACGAGCCGAGGAAGAGCAGGACCACGAGGGCCACCAATCCGCCGACGAGGATGATTTCGTGGCGGACCGCCTTGACGGCGGCGCGGACGAACACGGATTGATCGAAGATGGGTTCGATCCTCAGGCCCGGGGGAGCGGCCGCCCGGATGCCGGGCAACCGCGTGAGGATGCCGTCGATGATGTCGACGGTGGAGGAGCGTCCCAGCTTGATGGCCGAGACCGTGACGGCTTCCTGGCCGTTGAGCCGGACGACGTTGGTGGAGACGGCCTCGCCGTCGCGCACATTGGCGACGTCGCGCAGGAGGATGGTGCGCCCCTCGACGGAGCGAATGGGCAAATCGAGGAAGCCCTGGATGTTCTCGGGGCTCGCATTGATCTCGATCGGGAGCTCGCGACCCGCTTCGCGTAGCATGCCGGCGGGGAGGGTGAGGTTCTGCCGGCTGACGGCCGCGGTGACCTCGGCCGAGGAAAGTCCGAAGGCGTGGAGCGCGTCCGGGTTGAGATCGACCATGATCTGCCGGGCCGAACCGCCATAGGGCAGCGTCAGGCGCATGCCGGGCACGCTCTGGAGTTGGGCGCGGAGCGTGAGCCGGGCGTAGTCGTAGAGCTGGCCGCCCGTCATCGTCTCCGACGAAAGTACCAGTTGCACGATGGGCACGCTGGATGGGCTGGTCCGGACAATGACGGGCGGTGTCGTCCCGGGCGGCATCCGCCGCAGCATGGTTTGCGAAATCGACGAGGCCTGCGCCATCGCCGTGGCCATGTTGACGTAGGGCTGGAACCGCAGCTTGACGAGGGCGATGCCGTTCGAGGTCTCGGAGCGCACCTCGACGAGATCATCGACATTGTTCATGACGGCCGTCTCGGAGAAGGACGTGAACTTGCTCGCCATCTCCGGGGCGTTCAGCCCGGTGTACGTCCAGATCAGGCTCAACTCGGGGCTGTCGACGCGGGGCAGAATGTCAGTGGACATCCGGCGACCGGAGAGGACGCCGAAGAGCAGAATCAGGACACCGAACACACCGATGGTGTATTTGTATCGCAGGGCGAAGAGGACGATCCACATGAAGGGCTTTAGCTGAGGGACGGAACGGTAGGCAGGTCAACCGCGGGGAGGCGCTGGAATCGGAGCAGGGTGGGAGGTGCGGAGCGCGATGGCCGGCAAGCTGGCTCGCCTGACGTAATGCGGAGCGGTGAAGTCACGGATGACGGGCATGACGTCGGAGAGCAAGAAACAGGCCGGTGAATCGTACTCCTGCGGCCCCGGGTTACGTTCCCGACCGGCCGGTGACCGCCAGCCGGGCCGGGCGCTCGGTCACGGGGTGGACGTCTTCTCCCCGCCGGGAAAGCGGACTGTCAGATGCAGATCCGTCCACCACGCGTTTTTTGGAGCCTTGGGGGTGAGGATGACGGACACCTGATTTTCACCCTTTCGCAGCAGCTTGGGATCGATCTCGAACTCGATCCACTTGTCCAAATCGAGCCAGTATTGCCTGGGATCCATCCGACCCTCGGGAAGCGGGGTGCCATTGAGCTCGACGCGGACAAACCGGCTGACCGATTCGTCCGGTAGGTCCTTGAACATGAGCCGGAGCATGGTCTTGGGCGGGACGGCGCTCTGCTGAAGGTCGTCCCCGATGGAGAAGGTAACCTTGGTCGGCTGCCGGGACGTCAGAGGCAGCGGGGCATCGGGATTGAGCGAGGCGACATTCTGGAACTTGCCATTTGGATACCACGTGGTGGCGGCGTAACCGAGACCGCGCACACTGGCGAAATAGTCCTTGTCGAGTCCCGCGAGTTGTTTCGGGTCGCCCAACTCGCGCC
>CAINHV010000536.1 GCA_903848965.1 uncultured Opitutia bacterium
CCGTGGGATGGCCGCACGCTGGAATGGTCGCTGCCCACCCCTCCGCCGGAATATAACTTCCGCGTCATCCCGACGGTCCATGCCCGCGACGCGTGGTGGTACGAGAAGCATCATCGCGAGGAGATCGAAAAGGAAAAGGACCAGCACGCCAAAGAGGAAGAGGCTCACGGCGGCATCCACATGCCGTTCGCGTCCATTTGGCCGCTCGTCGCCAGTTGCGGTCTGCTGATTGGAGCCATTGCCGTCAGCGCGCTCGACAGCAATCCGGCGCCCGGCATCCACCTGAAGCTCGGCCTGGCCCTGGCCGGCGGGGTGATCATGTTCACCGGAATCTATTTCTGGTCGCTCGAAGGCAACGAGGGCTACCATCTCCACCTCGACGAAAACGGCAATCCGCTCCCGGATTCGCACGACAAGCATTGAGCCCCAGCGTCGCCTCCCGTCTCCGACTATCCCAATGAGCAGCCCTGCGGCCAACGCCACCATCGATCATCACCACGATCCGAGCACGTCCACCGGCATACCGAACAAGAAGCTCCTCATGTGGGCTTTCCTGGCGTCGGACTGCATGTTCTTCGCTGCGCTCATCTCGACCCACCTGATTTACCGGCTGCACCCGCCGGCCGACGGTCTCGATCCCAAGGCGGTGTTCAGCATCGAGCTGACGTCCTTCTCCACCTTCATCCTCCTGATGTCCTCGTTGATGATGGCTCTCGCCGTCACCGCGATCCAGAAGGGGAATCTCAAGAGCTGCCGCTGGTCGCTGCTGACCACGATCTTCTTCGGGATGATCTTCCTCGGCTGTCAGGTGTACGAGTTCGAGCATTTCGTCCGTGAGCGCGGGATGACGATCAACAACAGCATGCTCGGGACAACGTTCTACACCCTCACCGGTACGCACGGCACCCACGTCGCCATCGGCGTGCTCTGGCTCTGCCTGATGTATGTGCGCTCGTTCAAACCGGCCGCCGGCAATCCCTGGGCCAAGTCCTGGCTTTCCCACAACCTCCTGCATGTCGTCGCCCTGATCGTGGCGCTGCTTCTCACCTTGAAGGTGACCCTCGGCCTCGTGCATGCCATCCAGACGGAGCCGTCCCTCGGCGCCGCGGTCGGTCACTTTTTCGGCGCGGAGTTCATCGCTCTCGCTGGAATGCTCGCCGCCTACGGCAGCCTTGTCTGGTTCGCGCGGCCCCGTGGCCCCGTCGCCTTCAACGAGGCCAACGCCATCGATGTCGAGTCGATGGGCCTTTACTGGCACTTCGTCGACATCGTCTGGATCGTCATCTTCACGGCCGTCTACCTGCTCGAGTACCTCTGAGGCACCCGAGTTTCCACCCTCTTCCTCCTCCATGAGCGCTCATTCCACCGCGGTTGCCGCGGATCACGACCACGGTCACGAGTCCAGCAAGTTCCAGATCTACGTGCAGATCGCGATGCTCCTCGCGGTCATCACCGGCATCGAGATTATCTGCATCTACGTTCCGTTTGCGAAATGGATCATTATCACGACGCTGGTCGTCCTCTCGGTCGTGAAGTTCATGTTCGTGATCTTCTACTTCATGCATCTGCGGTGGGACAAACCGTTCTGCACGATCCTCTTCTTCATCGGGCTGACGCTCGCCGCGGGCACCATGTGGGCCCTGCTCATGCTGTTCTCGGCCGAGGCCAGCCTGCCGCTGCCCACCTGAGGCGGGCAACTCACGCAGCGACCCAACTTGCGGCGGCCTGACGAGGCCGCCGTTTTCGTTTCCCCCGCCGCCCCCGGCCCGTGTAGTTCCCTCCTTCCCTAACCCATGATTGACTGGCGGCACTGGCACAATGAACCCTGGCTCGTCGGCGGGCTCGTCGTACTGGGCTGGCTCTGGGCCGTGCTGGCCGGGCCGCTCCGCAGCCGCCTCGCGCCGCCCCGTCCGTCGGGGACCATTCCCTTCCCCCGCGGGCACGCCATCCGTTTCTATGCCAGCCTGCTGATCTTCTATCTGGCCGTCGGTTCGCCGCTGGACCAGATCGGCGAGCGCTTCCTCTTCAGCGCACACATGCTGCAGCATCAACTGCTGATCTATCCGGCCGCGCTCCTGTTTCTGCTGGGCCTTCCGGCTTGGATGATCGATCCTCTCCTGCGCCCGACCGCTTGGCACTGGCCGCTGCGACTGCTGTTCAATCCCGTCGTCTGCGCGGTGCTCTACGCCTTGGTAATCGGGCTATGGCACCATCCGGCCGCCTACGATCTGGCCCTGCAAAACAAGGTCGTCCATGTCGCCGAGCACCTGAGTTTCTTCGGCGTGGCCCTCCTGTACTGGTGGCCCGTCGCGAGCCCCTCGAAGCTGTTTCCGCCGCTCCCCCACGGAGCACAAATGCTTTACCTTCTGGGCGTGCTGATCGCCATGACCCCGGTCTTCGCCTACATCACGTTCTCGCAGGACATCCTCTATGCGACCTACGAGTACGCCCCGCGGCTGATTCCCGATTTCACGGCCGGCGAGGATCAGCTCCTTGCTGGCGTCGCCATGAAACTGGTCGGAATGACCGTGGCCCTGGCTGCCTTCGGGTACGCCTTCTATCGCTGGTACGAGGCAAAAAAATAGGCGGCCCGGGAATTCCCGGGGCCGCCTCGAAAACACTCCGGCTCAGGTCGCCGGCGTCGCCGCGAGCAAGTCGTCGATCGAATCGCTCTCGGCGCTCACATCCGCGAACAGCCAGGACGAGAGGTAACGCTCGCTCGCCGACGGGATGATGACGACGATCTGCTTGCCCTTGTTCTCGGGCCGCTTCGCCACCTGGATCGCGGCCCAGACCGCGGCCCCGGAGGAGATGCCGATCGGGATGCCATCGAGCTGGTTGACCTGCTTGCTCACGGGACCGGAGTCAGCCTCCTTCACGCGAATCACCTCGTCGTAGATCTTCGTGTTCAGCACCGCCGGGACAAAGCCCGCGCCGATGCCCTGCAACTTGTGCGGACCGGGCTGGCCACCCGAGAGGACCGGCGAGGCATCCGGTTCAACCGCGACGATCTTCACGCCTGGCTTGCGGGCCTTCAGGACCTCGCCGACGCCGGTGATGGTGCCTCCCGTGCCGATGCCGGAGACGACGATGTCGACCTTGCCGTCGGTATCGCGCCAGATTTCCTCGGCGGTCGTCTTGCGGTGGATGGCCGGGTTGGCGGGATTGGAAAATTGCTGCAGGATGAGGGCGTTCGGGATTTTCGCGGCGAGCTCCTCGGCTTTCGCGATCGCGCCCTTCATGCCCTTCGGCCCTTCCGTCAGCACGAGCCGGGCGCCCAGGATCTTCAGGATCTTCCGGCGCTCCATCGTCATCGTCTCGGGCATCGTCAGGATCAGCTTGATCCCCTTGGCCGCGGCCACGAAGGCGAGCGCGATGCCGGTGTTGCCGCTCGTCGGCTCGATCAGGACGGTGTTCTTGGTGATCTTGCCGGACTTCAGGCCGTCATCGATCATCGAGAAGCCGATCCGGTCCTTGACGCTCGACAGCGGGTTGAAGAATTCGAGCTTGAGCAGGATTTCGGCCTGCGTGCCGTGGGCGGCCGCGGTCCGGTTGAGCCGAACGAGGGGCGTGTTGCCGATCGTTTCCGTGATGTCGTTGTGAATTTTTGCCATGATCGGGGGGAGGTTACAGATCCGTTGGGTCGGATCAAATCGCGTAGTCGTCTTCGAACGAGCGGGCCTGGCGCAAACGCAAGTTCACAAGGTCGCCGACCTTCAGGTCAAGGCTGGCGAGTGTCGCGCGGGAGGTTTCGACCTCCACCGTCTCGCGATTCTGCACCTGTTCCAGGGTGAGACGCGCGGCGGGACCCGCGGCATGGATGTAGCGGACCACCGCCGCCAGGCCGGGCGCACCGGCCACGTGCGGCAGCACCTCGATGTCGTGGGGACGCACGTACACCTGCCCGTCCGCATGGAGCGCCGCGGGATTGTCCGCATGAGCCCCGGCCTGCGCGAGCGCCTGGGCCCGGAGGACGTTCACGTTGCCGAGGAACTGATACACAAACGGTGTCGCCGGCCGGTCATAAACCGTCTGCGGCGTGCCGACCTGCTCC
>CAINHV010000537.1 GCA_903848965.1 uncultured Opitutia bacterium
CCTGCCCTCACGGGCAGGGCTACCCCAACCGATGGCAATCAACTGGTGACCAAAATTCCGACTGCATTGCAGTAGATTTCCAACTCTGCATCAGGATGTTATCCCAGCGTTCCGCCGTTCCTACTGCAACGATCCGGCTGAGGGAGCCTCGCCGAGCCGATCGCCCATCTTCGCGTACGTTTCGATGTGCTGCGCGCTCTGCGCCAGGATGTCGTCGTCGAACCGGATCCGGCCGCGTTGGAAGATTGTGATGACGCACGAACCGCCGAAGGCGAAGAGGCCCTTTTCGTCTCCTTTCGCCACCGGACGGCTAAGGACATAACCTTGCCGGATGCTGCCCACATTCGTGGCGCCCACCTCGACAAGGGCAACGGTGCCGAACTCCGGCGACTCGACCAGTGTGACCTCACGCTTGTTGGCGAGGAGGTAGCGCAGGTTGTGTCGCAGGGCGACGGGACTGACCGAATAAAGCCAGCCCTCGATCCGCCGCGAATCTCCCGGGATGCCAGCGACGGGAAAATGGAACCGATGATAGTCCACCGGGCAAAGGCGCGAAATCAGCATGGCCCCGCCCGCGAACATCGCCGCGGTCGCCGGATCGCCGAGCAACTCGGCGACGGTGAAGGTCGCACCCTTGACGTAGAAGCCGGGGGAGTGGTCGACGTCGCCGAACGCGAGATGCCGTCCGTCCGCCGGGAAGACCGCGACCTTCGCGCCCGCGGCCACCGGCCGGGTGTCCGGCTTGAGAGCCCGGTAGAAGAACTCGTTGAACGTCTTGTAGTCGAAGGCGGACTTCGTGAACTCATCGACGTCGATCCCATACTTGGAGATGAACGGGATGATTTCGAGCGCGCTGACGCGCTTGTTCATCTTGTAGCCATACCAGCGGCTGAAGAAAGCCCGCCGCGCCAACAGCCAGACAAAGAACCGGCCAACCGGGTTCTCATAGGCGAAGCGCAGCCAGTGCTCGCCAAAGACCTGCTCGACCTCGAGGGCTTTCTTATACCGGTGATAGAATCGAATCGGGGCGGATGCGGCCATGTATCCCTTCAAGAAAGCCATTCGAAGGGGAACCTCAACGCCTTGTTTGCGGCGCCCGCTGGGCGCCGCAAATAAAAGAGCCCGCCGAACATGGCGGGCTCCGAGACTTTCCCGGGCGACTGTCCGCCCAATCGAAAATCGAGACTCCAAAATCGAAAATCCGATCAGGTCATCCCCAACCCGCGCATCGTACCAGTCGAAGTGGAGAACCGGTCCGCCTCGATGCCCATCCGCTGGAGCATCGAAACCAGGAGGTTGGTCAGCGGATAGTTCTGCGTCGTGTCGAACACGAGATGCTGCCCGTGCTTGAAGCCGCCGCCGGCAAACAGGATCGGCTGGTTGAAGCAGACGTGCTGGTTCGAGTCGCCGAAGTTCGATCCGTAGAGGACCATCGTGCGATCGAGCAGCGTGGAGTCGCCTTCCCGGGCGTTCTTCAGGTCACCGTAGAGGCCCGCGAGCAGCCGCATATGCGCGAGATCGAGCGCCTTGAACTGGGTCAGCTTGTCCTCGGACTTACCGTGGTGGGAGAGGTTATGGTAGCCCTCGTTGATCGTCACGTCGGAGATGCCTTCGATCACCGGCGTGGACACGCTGTCGAGCAGCAGCGTGATGGATCGGGTCGAGTCGGTCTGGAACGCGAGACGCGCCAGGTCGTACATTACTTTCACCTTCACCATGTAGGCAGCGGGGCTCGCGGGATCGACCGGCACGGCGGCATCGACGACCGGTTTCGGCTTCGTTTCCCAACCCTGTGACACCTGTAAACGGCCTTCGAGATCGCGGACGCTGGTGAAGAACTGGTCGAGGCGATCGCGATCCTGCGTCGTCGAGTTGCGCTGCAGGTCCTTCGCCTGCTCGGACACCGCATCGAGAATGCTCCGGCCGGTGTCGAGGCGCACGAGTTGGGCATCCACCTCGGCCTTCGTGCCCTGGACGAAGAGCTGCTTGAATACTTCCGACGCTTTTTCCTCGGGCGGGATGGCCACGCCGGTGCCGGTGCAGGAGAGACTGCGGCGCTGGGTGTTCACCGCCAGGGTGAGCGACGGGAACCGGGTCTGGATGCCGATCCGCTCCGCCACGAATTGGTCGAGCGAGATGGTGTTGCGGAAGGAACCGCTGCCCGGATGGGGCGCGCCGGTGACGAAGCAGACATCCGCCGGATGGCCGCCATCGACGTTCGGATGGGAGACGCCAGTGAAGACGGTGAAGTCGTTGCGGTATTCCTTCAGGGCCGCCGTGTAGATCGAGTCCTGATAATTCCGGCCCGCGCCGGTCGGAAAGAAATTCCACTTCAACAGACCGAGATTGTTACAAATCGCGAACATCCGGCGGGGCACCGCATTCGGTGCCAGGGGCGACGACACCTGCGCCCCGCGGGCGAACGTCGGCATCATCGAGTCAAGTAGCGGCAGCGCGAGCGCCACGCCGGTGCCACGCAGGAAATGCCGGCGGGACAGCGGCTGACGGGTGGAAATGTACGGGGCGTTCGAAGCCGCGGCGGGGGTGGAGTTTTTCATAGGGGGAGTTCGCCAGACGAGTGGAAAGGTTGGGGTGAAATTATTTATTCAGGAACAGATCACTTTGGATGATCGCGTTCACGATGCTGCGGACGCCGTATTCGCGGCCCTTGGTCGAGGCCAGGATCCGCTCGATGCTTTCGCGATCGCTGAAGCGCACGGGCGAGCCGGTCGCATAAACGGACAACTGGCGGGCAAGGTTGCGCGCAATCTGCGTCTCATCCGCGAGGATGAGCTGCTTGAAGTCGCGGACATCCTTGAACGCCCGGCCGTCCGGCAGTTCGCCGCTCGGATCGACCGGCAGCGCGTGCGAGAAGGCAAACGGCCAGCCGTTCTTACCGAAGCCGTGGACCGGTTCCGCGTCGACCGCGGCGGCGCGATACCGATCCCGCCAGGCGCCCATCACGTCGAAACTCTCGAGGGCAAAACCGGGCGCATCGATCTTGCGATGGCACGCCGCGCAACTCTCATCCGCGCGATGCTTGTCGAGCTGCTGGCGAATCGTCACGGCGCCACGGATGTCAGGCTCCACCGCCGGCACCGCCGCGGGCGGGGGTGGCATGTCGAAGCCGACGACGCGTTCCATGATCCATTTGCCGCGGATGACTGGCGACGTGGTGGTGCCGTTGGCGGTCACCTTCAGGACGCTCGCCTGGGTCATCAGGCCACCGCGGGGGCTGTTGGCCGGGAGCGTGACCCGGCGCATCGAGACACCATCGACGCCCGGGATGCCATAATGGGTCGCGAGGCGATCGTTGAGAAAAGTGAAATCGGAATCGACGATGTAGCGTGACGGCAGGTCGCGGTGAAGAAGCTCGGAAAAATACAGGCGCGTCTCGTCCAGCGCGGCCTCGGTGAGCGAGTCGTCGAGATAGTAGTCGTTATAAAGGATCGTGGAAGGTGTCGTCTCCTCCATGCGCCGCACCTCGAGCCAATAGTCGAGGAACGCCTCGACGAACCGCTGCGACTTCGGATCAGCCAGCAGGCGCTCGGTCTCGGCCTGCAGCACTTCCGGCCGGTGCAATTCGCCGCGCGCGGCCCGGGCACGGAGGGCGTCATCCGGCCCGGCATTCCAGAGGAACAGCGCCAGCCGGGTGGCGAGCGCATGGTCGTCGAGCCGGCCCGGCTTTTCATCGAGGTACACGAACTCCGGCGACGCCAGCACGGCGGTATAGCCGGCGAGCATCGAGCCGGCGAAACCGAGACCGGCATCGAGCCGCTGCTGGATAACCTTGAGGAAAATCTGGACGTGCTTGTCTTCCACCGGGCGCCGGTACGCGCGCTGCATGAAAGCCCGAAGCAAACGCCCGGCATCCTGCTGTGGATTCGAGGAAACGACCTCGACATTGGCCTTGGCGAGGACGGAGCGATTGCGGCCCTGGCCACCGCCATACTGGTTGCCGAGGCCGCCAAAGGTAACCTGCCCGCCGCGGGGAGCGCGACCGCCCCGCCCGCCCGGCGGCTCGGACACGACATCGAGCGAAACCCCGGGTTCTCCCGGCTGGACTTTCTTCATCGGCAGATCGCCGAACAGCAGCCGGTAGCCGGCGCCCGAGTTCTGGTCATAGATCGGACCCTCAACTTCCATCCAGCGGAAGGCCACCGCCGGCATGCCATCACGCTGGGCCCACGGATTCGTGTAGCCACCGCGGAAGCCGGTCGGCCGGGAACGGTAGAGCCGCGACGAATCCGTCACGATGCTGTCATTGGCCTGCATCCAGACGTCGTTGACCTCGCTCTCCGTGGGATCGGGCGTGACGTCGAAGCCCCCCAGCCGGCGATTGGACGCGCCCTTGGCGTAAACCGTAATGGGTTCGTTGCGGCGGCCGACGGACAGCTCGTCGAAATTCGGGCGATGCCACTCCGGCGGCTGAATCACATGCGCCTTGTTCGCGCCGGTGCCAGTCAGCCGCTTGCTGAACCCCCAGGTTCCGACCCACAGGGTGTAGCCACTGAAGCGGAGACGGTACTTTCCCGAAACGGGCGCGTTGTAGTTATCCCAATTCGAGCCGAAGCCCGTGACGTAGTTGCTGGAGATCCAGCCCATCGCCTCGATCTCACGGGTCGCTTCGTTCGTCGACGGCGCGTTCAGCATCCGGACATCGCGCTGCGGGGTGAGGCCAATTACGGGAAACTTCTGGCGATCCGGCACGCCGTCACCCGTGGTCGGGCCGGAATAAAAATTGTCGCGCGCGTAGATGCGCTGCTTCGTCGTCTCGGGCCGGACAAAATGTGCGCTCATCGCCTGCCGCATCGCATAGTCCGCGGCCGACATGTAACGAGACATGTGCACGAAGGAGACATCGAGCGCCTGGCTGACCTTGTTGAACTTGTACGCTTCGCCATCCTCCGGCAGCTGGTCCTTCACCTGAATCCAGGGCGCATTAAGGAGGTCGCGCAGCGAATTCTCGTACTCGTAGCTGTTGAGCCGGCGACGGAAGGCGCGGCCCTCGCGGGCGACCACTTTCTGCTCTTCCGTGATGAGCGAGGTCGAAACGGTCTGGATAAACGACGAAACTTCCGTCGCCGCCGGGCGCTTCTTTTCCGGCGGGGGCATTTCACCGGCCTGGACGCGATCGTGAATCTTCACCCACGTCATGAAATTCCCGGCGTCGGTCGGATCGTATTTCAGCGACGTCAGGTCCAAGCCGCCTTCCTTGTCCACGTCGTTGTGGCAACTGGAACAGTGGCGGTCGGTAAACGCGGCGACTTCGGCTTCCGCGAGCGGCGCGGCGGCGTAAACCGCCTGGCCGGCCAGCAGCACCAAGGCGCTGAGCCCGGTCAGATGGCGACGAGCAGGGACTGACTTGGGGGTAACATTCATGGGGTCTAAAAACGTGGGTGCACCATGCACCCGGGGTATCGAAACGCGTTATTCAAGATACCGACG
>CAINHV010000538.1 GCA_903848965.1 uncultured Opitutia bacterium
CCGACCAGCGTCAGAAAGAGCGACGACGGAAACACACCCATCAGCGCTTCGACCTTCATCCCGCCCAGCAGCATGGCAATCGGCCACGCGAGCGCGACCGCCAGCACGCCGACGTTGATCCGCGACGTGAGGCTGAGAATGATGACCGCGACGAAGGCGATCAGCGACGCAAGGGCGGGGCTCAGGAGGGTTTCCATGGGGGTAGCAGGTGCTTTTGGATCTTGCCCAGTGCCGTGCGGGGCAACGCCTCCACGCGCACATAGGCTCGGGGTAACTTGAACGAGGCCAGCTGCGATCCGAGTCGCGTCCGCACCGCCGCCTCATCGAACTGCGGATCGGCCACCACATAGGCCACGGGGACTTCGCCGCGCACGGGATCGGCCACTCCCACGACGGCCGCTTCGCGCACGCCGGGTTGCTCGAGCAAGAGCTCCTCGATCTCGCGCGGGTAGATATTGAAGCCGCCGGAAATGATCAGGTCACTCCGCCGGCCGTGCAACGTGATGTAGTCATCCGCGGCCCGCGAACCGATGTCGCCCGTGCGAAACCAGCCGTCGCGCCACGCCGCCGCCGTCGCCTCCGGCCGCCGCCAATAACCGTCGCAGACATTGGGACCGCGCACCCACACCTCGCCCGTCGTGCCAGTCGGCACCGGGGCGCCGACCTCGTCGAGAATCTTCACCTCCACATGCGGGAGCGGAAACCCGACCGTGCCCGGCCGGCGCTCGCCGTCATAGGGATTGCTGATGTTCATCAGCGTCTCGGTCATGCCGTAGCGCTCGAGAATCACGGACCCGAAACGCTCGCGAAACTTCTCGTGAATCTCCGCGGGAAGCGGCGCCGATCCCGACACCGCCAGGCGCAGCCGCCGGCCGATCGCCTGCGCCCGCTCCACCGGCAGCTCGAGCAGCCGGATGAACATGGCCGGCACGCCGAAGAAGACCGTCGGCTGGTATTCCTCGAACCACCCGGCGGCCTTGGTATGATCGAACCGCTCGTACAACCGCAGATGGCAACCGCTCCCCAGCCAGCAGTGCACGCCATTGCCCAGACCGTGCACATGAAAGAGTGGCAGCGCGCAGAGATAGCGATCCGCGCTCGTGATCCGCCACCCATCGATGAGCGACTGCGCATTCGCGACGAAATTACCGTGGGTGAGCACCGCGCCCTTCGACGCGCCCGTCGTGCCCGACGTATAGATCAGTGAAATCGGCGTCGCGTCGTCGCAAGTTACCGCCTCGCGCACGGCGGAATGAGTGGCCGCCTCTGTCCCGAGTTGATCGACGTCCCACACCGGCACCCCCGCGGGAATGAAGCCAACGAGATCCGCCGAGGTCACGACCGCCGTCGGCGCCGCATCGGCGAGGATGTGCCGGAGTTCGCGCTCCCGGTAGAGCACGTTGATCGGGACGATGATCAGCCCGAGTTTCGCGCCCGCCAGCCAGAGGTCGACAATCTCGATCCGGTTCGCGAGGAAGAACGCGAGTCGATCGCCCCGGGCGAGTCCTCGCGCGGCCAGGCCATGCGCCAGCCGGTTGCTGCGCCGCTCGAGTTCCCCGAATGTGCAGTCGATCCGGGACCCATCGGATCGCTCGAACTCAATCGCCGGGGTGTCAGCGCGGCCAAGTAGCGAGGGATCGAAGAAGCGGAGAAGCGACATGCGTGGCGCGGGGGTAGGGGCGGAAAGAGTCGGACTTTATCCGAAGCCGCTCGTAACGGCGCAAGGCGAACCTTGGGGCGGGGTCTTGTTGAGGCATGCAGATCAGACTGACTGTAGGTCCGGAATCCCTGCGCTCACGCGCAGGGCTACTCGGCAGCGGGAGGTTTGGTCGCCTTACTCGTCAGGCTATCGTCCACGCCCGGATGGCTACGGTATTTGCGCCCGACCCGGTCGCCCTGAATCCCAAACGCGCGTTGGGCCGGGCGGCTTTGCCCACCGCCTTACTTCCATTAAAGCTTGCCTTACTTGACCTCCTTACTTGACTTTCAGCCATGGAAACCACCGTCACCAGCAAGGGCCAGCTCACCTTGCCTTCGGAGGTCCGCCGGGCCCTCGGCATCGACGCCGGCACCGTCCTCGAGGTCGAGCTTGGCGCCGGCGGCAGCGTCGTTCTCCGGAAGAAAGCCGAGCCTAGCTTCTTCGATCAGTTTGTCGGGCTCAAGGCCAAGGGCGCCCCGTTTGCCAGCGGCGATGAGGCCCGCGAGGCCCTCCGGCTGGCCGAGGACGAGGGCACTTATGGCACCAAGGCCGTCCGGCGGAAGAAACGCTGACCATGGCCGTCGCCCTCGATTCCAACATCCTGATCGATGTCCTCGGTCAGCGCACGGAACATACCCCGCATGCGGTGGAGGCCCTGAATGCCGCGCTCAGCCGCGGGGCCCTGATTATCTGCCCCATCGTCGCGGCGGAGACATCGCTCTACTTCACGTCGGCCTCCGAAGCGCAGGATTTGTTCAAGCGCATGCAGGTCCGGCTTTCGGATTTCACCTGGCCCGATCTGCACCTGGCCGGGAAAATCTTCCTCGAGTACCGGAAGCTCTCCGCGAAACCGCGCCACCGGGTCGTGGCCGATTTCCTCGTCGCCGCCCACGCGTTTCACCATGCCGAGGAACTGATCACCCGCGACCGCGGTTTCTACCGACACTACTTTCCCAAGTTGAAGATCACCCACGTCGGTCCGCCGGAGGCTTGAGACGGGCGTGTTGCTCGTAGTTCCGCCTTCAGGCGGAATCCGA
>CAINHV010000539.1 GCA_903848965.1 uncultured Opitutia bacterium
CCCTCTCCGGCCCCATGCCATCGCTGAAGACGCCCTTCAATCAGGACGGCAGCATCGACTTCGACGGACTGCGGCGGCTGATCGACGTCAACCTCGCCGCCGGGGCGAAGGCGCTGATGTTGACCGCGGGCGACAGCCACTACGTCGCGCAGTCCGAGCAAGACATCGCGGACGTCACCAAGGTCACCGTCGAGCACACGGCCGGACGCGCCCTCGTGATCGCCGCGGATCGTTATTACCACACGAACCAGGCGGTGGAGTTCGCACGCTTCGTGAAGGACACCGGCGCCGATCTGCTGATGGTCATGCCGCCCGACTGGGGTGGCTCGTGCACGTCGCAGACACTCGCGGAACACTACCGAGTCGTATCCGACGTCATGCCGGTGATGGTCGTCTCAAACGTGTTCATCGCCCGGGGCGCAAAGTTTGGCCTCGATACGCTGCGGCTCGTCCGCGACACGGCGCCGAACGTCGTCGCGATCAAAGACGACATGTGCGGCGAGTTTGCCCGCAAGATGTCGCTCCTCGTGCAGGATCGCTGGGCCGTGGTGTCGGGTGGACAGAAGCAGAATCACCTCAACAACCATCCCTACGGTTGTGACGGCTATCTCTCGACCTTCATCACCTTCCAGCCCGCGATCGCCCATGCGTACTGGGCGGCGGTCACGACGAACAATCTGGCGGCGATGAGGCGAATCATCCGCGACTACGATCATCCGTTCTTCGAACTCGTGATGGGACTTCCGGGCGGCTTCAACGCCGGCATCCAGGCGATGCTCGAGCTCAAGGGCATCGCGAAACGCTGGCGCCGGAAACCCTACCACAGCCTCACCGACGCCGAACTCGAGCGCTTCGCCGACGGCGTCAGGAAATTAGGGCTGCTCTGATTTGGCGTCGACCCACCGATCCGCTTTTCCCGTAGCGCCAGTCTCCGACTGGCGAAAATGGTGGAGGAGAGCATTCGAATTTCCGCTCTCACGCTTTTCGCCGGTCAGAGACCGGCGCTACGTCGGAGGCCCTCGTCGCACGCGCCCCCCGTCACTTCCCCTTCGGCGCCACGGCAGCAAACGCCGCGAGATCGATCTTCCGGATCCGCAGGCGGTTCAGCCGGTGGTTGTCGCCCTGGCCGCCGGCGCAGTAGGCCAGCAGGACGGACTTTCCGGTGAAGTGCATCGCCGTGTAGGAATACCCCTCGTGGGTGGAGTTGTTCTCGTCGACGAGGAAGGTCGGGCCCCAGGTCGCGTCCGTCGTGCCTTCGCCAATCGCGCCCACGAGCGGCGTGCGGTCACCCGCCGGCCGGATCAGCGGACGGGTCTGGTAATTCGGAATTGGATTCCAGACGGCGAGGAGTTGGTTCGAGCCGGGCAGGCGCTTCATCGAGAGCGGTGACACCGGGGAAGTGAACCGGGAAGGCTGTGGCACGGTCCAGGTGTTGCCGCCGTCGTGCGAGAAGAACTCATACTGCCGTCCGAGATCGGTGCGCGCGTAACCCCAGAGGACGCCGTTGGCCATCTCGACCACCCCGGGCTCCTGCAGTCCTGCCGTGGTGTGCGGGCTCGGCAACACGCACGTCTGCGCCGCCTCGCGCCAGGTGCGTCCGTCGTCGTCGGAGAGGAAGAAGGACGCGATCCCGCGCCAGTCGCGCGAGGTATCTTCGTTGGGGTCGGCCATCCGGCGATGCAGCGCCGCCGGGATCAGCAGCCGGCCCGAGGACAGGCGGATGACGCGGTCGTTGTTCACCACATAGTATTCCGACGCCGGCATGCACATCACCGGCTCGGACCAGGTGCGGCCTTCGTCCGACGAACGGCGCAGGTACATGCGCAGATCGTGCCAGCTGTTGCGCAGGCAGTAGAAGAACCCGATGTCGCCGTTGCCCAGGCGGAGCAGCGTGACGCTCATGACGTTCATCGCCTTGTCCTCGCCCGGCGTGGCGATGATCGTGTCGCCGCTCCAGGTCTCGCCGTCGTCCGCCGACACCCGCGACGCGAGCACCGCCTTGGCATGATCATCGAAGGAATCGCCCACGAAACGGCTGTAGATGAAAAGGATTCGGCCGTCCTTGAGCGTGACGAAGGAGCCCTCGCTGTTCCGGGCGTTGCCGCGCGAGGGTGCCAGCTCCAGCACGCTGCGGCTGGAAGGCAAAGGCGCCGCGGTGGTGCCGGCGAGATTCGCGGCAAACCCGGACGGGAGAGCGGCGAAGATCGCGGCGGCCAGGGCGGACAGGAGACGACGAGAGGAGGAGTGCATACGGGAAAAATCGGGAAGGCAGGGACGGGCGGGACGATGGAACGGCCAACCCCGGAGGCGGGCCGGCGATGCTAAAAGGTGTTCCTCCTCCGGGCCGCCTGAAAGCTGCCGCGGCGTGGAATTTCTTCTGGCAGGTTAAGGCATCCGCTCGTTTGAACTCCGCGCCCGTGGCCGCGAGCGTGAGCGAGTGGGAGAGAACGAGGCACCTGGAAGTTATCGCGCCGCCACTCGCTCACGCTCGCAGCCTGAACCACGTTCTCTCAAGCCGACGTGTAACGTAATACGTTACAAGAAACGGCTCGGATCATCGCCCCTGTCCGCACCCGGTGTCGAAACTCCTCCCGGTGGTTCAAACCCGGATTTCGCGGCTCTTGTAACGTATTACGTTACACGTCGGCCTGGACCGCCGTGGCGAGGACGAGGCGCGATTAGAACGCGACCGAGAGCGTGAGCGAGCCGAAGGCGTTGGGTGGTTGGACCTGCGGCTTGAACTCGCGGGAGCGGTTCACCTGAGTGAAGGTCAACTGCCAGCGACCGGTTCCATCGCGGCCCAAAGCC
>CAINHV010000540.1 GCA_903848965.1 uncultured Opitutia bacterium
AGCGCCAGTCTCCGACTGGCGGGGACGCCGGTCAGAGACCGGCGCCACTCCGAGCGGCTGCGACAGCTTGTTGGATCACATCAAGGGTACCGTGAAATGTCCGGGCTAGGATGGTCGCGCGGCCACTCGCTCACGCTCGCCGCCACGTGGAGGCCGTTGCTACACCCAGCGGTTTCCAGTTGGTGCCTGTTTCCCGAACGCTGCCGCCAGCGGACACTCCGGACGTCCGCCAACGGATTACCGTCCCCGTCCGGTCACGAATTCCATGCCTTCGACGGCGCCGAGCAACTGCTGGTACGGTTCGCCGCGAAAATCGTCGGACATGAGGGAGACATCGACGAGCGCCTCGGCGGACAGCCGGATTTTGCCGACACTCATCACCTTGTAATTGCCCGGTTCGGGCTCCTTCCCCACCCGCTCCGGGTCGGTGAAGCTGCAATAAAAGCCGTAGCCGCTGGCGAGCGAGAATTCCTTCGCGATGGCCTTGCGTTCCACCGACTGCGACGCAGCCCCGTGGGCGTCGGCCTCGACGCGCAGCTTCAGCCGCGACTTCGTGTCGAAGCGATCGGTCGCGGGAAAACTGATCGCCAGATTGCAGCTCGCATTCACCGATTGGTTCTTCGGCGTGATGGTGATCGAGCCCTGGTTGGCGAATTGAGTGGTGTCGATCTTCCAATCGCCGGGGAGAAACAGGGTCAACTGACCGTACGGTCCGAGATCCAAGGTCGCCGATTGGGCGGAAAGTAGCGCAGCCGTGAGGAGGAAAAGCGTGAGAATGTTTTTCATGCGACTGCGAATGGATACCACAATGCGGATCCCGGACCATTTCGCTAACGCAAAACCCGCGGCCCGGGGTGGGAAAGTGCGCGTTAAACGGTGAATTGCTTTTGACCGTGCCTCGGCGATCTCCTTAGGTGACCCGTCGTTCTCGACTCCCCCTTACCATGCCTGCGGTTCCCACCATCATCTACACCAAGACGGACGAGGCCCCTGCCCTCGCCACCTATTCGCTGCTGCCGATCATCCAGGCTTTTACCAAGCACTCGGGCATCGCGGTGGAGACCCGGGACATCTCCCTAGCGGGCCGGATTCTGGCGAGCTTTCCGGAGAACCTGACGCCGGCCCAGAAGATCGGCGACGACCTCGCTTATCTCGGCCAACTCGCGACGCAGCCCGATGCCAACATCATCAAGTTGCCGAACATCAGCGCCTCGGTGCCGCAATTGAAGGAGGCCATCGCGGAACTCCAGTCCCACGGCTGCAAGGTCCCGGACTATCCCGAGGTCCCGCGCACCGACACCGAGAAGGACGCCAAGGCGCGTTACGACAAGATCAAGGGCAGCGCCGTGAACCCCGTCCTGCGGGAGGGCAACTCCGACCGTCGCGCCCCGAAGGCCGTCAAGGAATACGCCCGCAAGAATCCGCACTCCATGGGTGCGTGGTCGCCCACTTCGAAGACCAACGTCGGCACGATGGGGAAGGACGATTTCTTTTCCAACGAGAAGTCCGTCACGGTCCCGGCCGTCACGTCGGTCCGGATTGAGTTCGTCCCGACCAGCGGTCCGGCGAAGGTTCTGAAGGACAAGACCACGCTGAAAGCCGGCGAGATTATCGACGCCACCGTGATGCGGAAGCAGGCGTTGGTGACCTTCCTCGATGCGCAGATTGCCAAGGCCCGCGCCGATGGCGTGCTCTTCTCGCTGCACCTCAAGGCGACCATGATGAAGGTGTCTGACCCGATCATCTTCGGGCATGCGGTTCGCGTCTTCTTCAAGGATCTCTTCGCCAAGCACGACGCCACCTTCAAGGCGCTCGGCGTCGATCTGAACAACGGCTTCGGGGATCTGGTGGAAAAAATTCAGTCCCTGCCGGCGGCCCAGAAGGCCGAAATCGAGGGCGACATCCAGGCCACGTTGGCCCGGGGGCCCGCCGTCGCGATGGTGAATTCCGACAAGGGTATCACCAATCTCCACGTGCCCAGCGATGTGATCGTCGATGCCTCGATGCCTGCGATGATTCGCTCCTCGGGGAAGATGTACGACACCAAGGGCAAGCTGCAGGACACGCTCGCGGTGATTCCGGACAGCTCCTACGCCGGCGTCTACCAGACCACGCTCGATTTCTGCCGCCAGCATGGCGCGTTCGATCCCCGCACAATGGGTTCGGTCCCGAATGTCGGGCTGATGGCCCAGGCGGCCGAGGAATACGGCTCCCACAACAAGACGTTCCAGATTCCCGGGAGCGGTGTGGTCCGCGTCATTGACGAGGCCGGCCTGGTTCTCCTCGAACACGCCGTGGACGAGGGCGACATCTGGCGCGCCTGCCAGACCAAGGATGCCCCGGTGCAGGACTGGGTTAAGCTGGCCGTGAAGCGCGCGCGCGCCACCGGCACGCCGGCCATCTTCTGGCTCGATCAAAAGCGGGCCCACGACGCCCAGATCATCGCCAAGGTGAACGCC
>CAINHV010000541.1 GCA_903848965.1 uncultured Opitutia bacterium
AATCGAAAAAATGATCCGGGCCGGAACCTTGAGTCCTCAGGATCTCGATCTCATCTACGTGACCGACTCGGTCGACGACGCCATCGCGCACATCCGCGAACGCACGATCAAGCCCTTCGGCCTGAAGGCGGCGGCGCGACGCTCGCTCCCATGGCTGGGCGAATCCGGACTGAAGCATGGCTAATCGCATCCGCCCAAAACTCTCCGCTCGCCATGAAACACACTCCCCCGCTCCCCGCTCCCTGCCGCCGGATCGTCCTCACCGGTGGTCCCGGGGGAGGCAAGACCACCGCCGCTGATCTGTTTCGCCGCGAGATCGGGAATCACGTCGTGATTGTGCCCGAGGCCGCGACGATCCTCTTCCAGGGCGGCTTCCCCCGCTCGACCGCAAGCCGGGCGAAGTTTTTCGCCCAGACCGCCATCTTCCACGTGCAACGGAACCTCGAGGACGTGCAAGCAGCCCTCTATCCGGGACGCACCCTGCTCTGCGATCGCGGCACGGTGGACGGCGCCGCGTACTGGCCGGAGGGCAACGGCGACTATTTTGCCGCCGGCGGCACGACGCTCGAGCGCGAACTGCAGCGCTACGATGCCGTAATTTTCTTCGAAACCGCCGCGGTCGGCGGCGCTTCGATCGAGGGCGGCAATCCCGTGCGCAACGAAACCCTGAGCGAAGCCGTGCGGCTCGACACCCGATTGCGCGAACTGTGGAGCCGGCACCCGCGTTTCATCCGCGTCCCGCACCATCCTTCCTTCTTCAAGAAGATCAGCCTTGGCCTCGCGGCCCTCGAAGACCTGATGGCCCAGCTCGCGAACGCTGGCGGGTCCCGCACGACGCCGGTCGCCGGTGGCCGGCCAACGCCCAAACGCCCCACCCGTCCTCGGCGGTGACGGCCGGTTTTTGTTCGTAGTCCCGCCTTCAGGCGAAACGAAGGGTCAGCAGATACGCGACGAGCGCCTTCAGCTCGTCCTCCGGCATCGCCACATAACGCTGCTTCCGCTTCGCGATGGCCGGGGGCAGCATCTCCACCGCGAGACCCGTGCCCGTAATCCACGCCTTCATCTCCTCGGCGTCCCAGCGCGCGCCGACCTGATCCAGCGGGGATCGCGGATTGCCCTCGCCCGCGATCGCATGGCACGTCGCGCAACCCTGCGCGGCGAAAACCTGGCGGCCTCGCGCGACCTCGGCCGCGGGCGGAACCGGGCCCTTCGCCCGCGGGACCGCCACGGGATCGCTGGAGGCAGCGATGGCGATCGGCGGGTTGTGCGCCGCCGCGAACCAGCAGGACAGCCCGATGACCAGCGTCATCGTCAGCGCCCAGACCAGTTTGGCGATGCGTTCCCTCATGGAAGAATGGGGTTCAAGGTCGGCGCAACGGTCACACCATGTCGAACAGTTCGCACTGGATCCGCGACAGCGGTACGCCCAGCCCGCGCAGCGTGTGCTGGACGGAGTCGTTCATCGGCTTGGGCCCGCAAAGGAAACAGACCCCATTCGCAACGTCCGGCGTCAACGCGGCACGGATCACCGGCGGGCTGAGAATTCCCGTGGCGCCGCGCCAATCGGGAGGCGGTTCCTGCAGGACGTGGACGACGCGGAGCGTGAGCCGTGAGGCGAGGGCCTCGATTTCCTCGCGGAAGAGGACGTCATCCCAGCGGCGGTTGCCGAATACGAGCAGCAATGGCCGCCGGTCACCGCGATCGGCGAGTGTCCGGAGCATGCTCATGATCGGGGCGATGCCGATCCCGCCGGCGATGAAGACGAAGCCGGGAGCCTGCGGCCAGGCGTCAGGGGTGAACACGCCGTGGGGCCCGTCGAGGTAGGCGATGGTCCCGGTCCGGGTGTGCCGAATCGTGCGCGTGAAGTCGCCGAGTTCCTTGATCGTGAACTGGACCGCCGGCTGCAGCGTGGTGCTGCTGGCAATGGAGAAGGGATGCTCCCCCGCCCGGAACGGACTGCGGCCCAGCGAGAGCCAGGCGAATTGTCCCGGCCGGAACTCCGGCATCGGCTCGCGCATCGGCTGCAACGTAAGCGTCCACGCCCGGCCGCGCTCGGCCCGGACCTCAATCACGCGATAGGGCGACCGAAGCAGCCGCAGTGGCTTCAGGACGCGGATGTAGCCCAGCACGCCCAGCCACAAGGCGGTGTAACCCGTCCACAACGCCCCGCGCCAGGTTTCCGCCGTATAGTGCCCGGCACCCCGAATGTGCCAGCCGGCCAGCGCCACCGCCATCACCGCCATGACCGCATGCCCGACCCGCCAGCGATCATATTCCAGGCGCAGCGCCTTGCGTCCCAGTGACGTGACGATGAGCACGGCAAAGAGCGCGAGCGCCACCCGGCCGGCGGTCATGGGCCACTCCGCGTTCCGTGGATCGGCCGAACCCAGCGCGGCCGGATGTCGCAGGCGCAGGATGAGATAGTGCGCGACGATGAGTCCGAAGCCGCCCAGCGCGGCCCAGCGGTGGAAATAATATACGATATCGATCCCGAACGGCGCGGTGGCGCGACGGAAGCGCGCCGTGAGCACGAACTGCAGTCCCATGATGGCGAGTCCGGCAAACCCGAGCGCCATCGCGAAATCCCACGCCCAGCCACCACCCCGCGGCACCGGCCCCGTTAGCAGCAACAAGAGCGGAAACGCCGCCAGCAGAACGTAGGCGACAATCCACAGCGTTCCGCGAATCCAGCGACGCGGCAGCCACGGCCCGCCTTGCGAGGACGCGACACTCCCCCCTAGCGGGGCGGCGGATTCACCCATGGAACTCATGCGACCCCGGAAGTATGTCGCATCGCGGTGGCCCCGACAACGCACCGCAGGAGGAACTCAGCGCATTTCTTGCCGCCCGGGGCGGTGAATGGACGCTGGGGTTTCACGGGCTCTCACCCCCCCTGAATCAGCCGGCTCAACTGGTCCACTGCCGCGCTGCCGCCCACGGCCAGCAGCGTGAAGAAGGTGACCGAGACGACGAACGAACCGCAGCCGAGAACGAAGAACAGCCCATCATGCCCGAGCGCGCCGGCGGCGAGGAAGATCACCGTCCAGGCCGGGAGGGAATTACTGAAGGGCAGCGGAAGCGGCAGCATCAGCATCAGGCCGGAGACGCCGATGAGGAAGCCGGCGATCCGGCTGAATATCACATGAGCATCGACGAACCCGAAGCGCGGACGGAGGAACATCTCGAGCCACTTCATCAGCCGGCTCGTGCCCCGCAGAAGCCTGGCCAGAAAATATGGATCGAACGCCCGCTCGCGCAGGAAGCGCGGGAGCCAGGGTGGCTGACCCATCGCCACCCGCATCCCGAGGATCGTGACGACGAGGCCGAACGGCAGGGAAAAGCCCGGCAGCGGAATCGGCCCCACAAACGGCAGCGCAATCAGCAGCAGCAGCAGATGCATTCCCCGCCCCTTGGTCGCCCCCAGCAGCTCTTCGAGCCGGACCGGCTGGTGCTGGAAACGATCGACGAGCTCCAGCAATTCTGCGGAAAAGCGCACGCCCGCCGGGCCGGCCGGCTCCGGGACGGGTGACGGCGGAGGCGGCAAGGTGGCCGAACTCATCGACAGCGGAACCGCAGGTTCATGCCGCCATTTGGCGGCGGCGCCGGAGCCGGACAATCAATTTCCGAAGCTCCTCGACCCAAAGGACCAGGCTCGCCACGGCCCCGATGAGGATGAAGTCGCTGAAGTTGATGGGAACGGTGTGGAAGATGCGGTTCATCGGCGGCGCATAGATGACCGCCACCTGGAGGACATTCGCGAGCGCCAGTCCACCGAGGAGCCAGACGTTCCGGAAAATCCCAAGCTGGAATGCGCTCCGGGTTTCACTCTGGCAGTTCAGCACGTTGAACCACTGGCAGACCGCGAGGACGGTGAACGTTTCGCTTTGCACGAGTTCAAAGGGCACACCCGTGGAAAGCCGCCAGATGTAGAAGCCCAGCGTCGCCGCCACCGAGGCCGGCACCATGAGGGCCATCCGATTGAGCATGCTGCGCGTGATTAGCCGCTGATCGGCCGGCGGCCCCCGCATCTCGTCACCCTCGAGCGGATCCATGATGAGGTTCACGGTCAGCGTGCCCTCCGTCACGAGGTTGATCCAAAGAATCTGCACTGCCGCGAGCGGCAACGGATAGCCGAGCAGCAGCGCACCGAGCAGGATGATCACCTCGTCGATCGAGGTCGTGAAGAGGAAGAGGATCACCTTCTTCAGGTTGCGATAGACCAGCCGGCCCTCCTCCACTGCCGTGACGATGGTCGCGAAGTTGTCGTCCGTGATGATGATCTTCGACGCCCCCTTCGCGACTTCGGTGCCCGTGATGCCCATGGCAACGCCGACGTCGGCCCGCGCCAGCGCCGGCGCGTCGTTCACGCCGTCCCCGGTCATGGCGACGACCTTCCCTTGGGCCTGGAACGCCTCGACGATCCTCAGCTTCTGCGCGGGATGGACGCGGGCGAAGACGGAGATGCGATCGAGCTGGTGTCGCAGATTCTGCTCCGGCATCGCCTCGAGTTCCCGGCCGTCCACCGCGAGATCGCCCGGGCGGGCGATCCCCAGCGACTGCGCGATGGCGAGGCCCGTCACCTTATGATCTCCCGTGACCATGACCGGACGCACGCCGGCCTCGCGGCACTGCGCCACCGCGGCTTTCACCTCGTCGCGCGGAGGATCCATCTGACCGACCAGACCGAGCAGCATGGCCCGGCGCCCAAACTGCGCAAAGCCGGCCCCCTCGTCGATCGCGACGCCCGGCACCTCCGCAACCGCGAGCAGCCGCAGGCCGCGCGCCGCAAATTCATCACCCACTTCGTCCACCGTCCGGCGGATGCCGGCGTCGAGGACCACGGCCGTTTCGCCCCGATGGATCGACCCGCACAGCTCGAGGACAAACTCCGGCGCACCCTTGATGTAGACCCGCCCGGTGGGCGGTGGTCCGTGCTGCGTCGCCATCATCTTTGCCGCCGAGTCGAACGGGATCTCCCCGCGCCGCGGGTGCTGGTGCCGCAACAGCTCAAGTTCGATGCAGCCCTTGGCCGCGAGCGTGAGCAACGCCGCCTCCGTCGGATCGCCGAGCGCCCGCCACCGCGGATCGGTACCGTCGGGCGGGACCAGTTGCGCGTCGTTGCACAGCGCCATGCCCTCCAACAGCCGCCGGAGCGCCGCATCCGGCTGCGGCGTCACCTCGACCCCGTCATGCAGGAGTTTGCCCTCGGGCGCGTAACCGGCGCCGGTCACGGAGAGCGTGCGCCCGTCCGGCAGCCACAGGGACGTCACGGTCATTTCGTTCTTCGTCAGCGTACCCGTCTTGTCGCTACAGATCACATTCGTGGATCCGAGCGTCTCGACGGCGGCCAGCCGGCGGACAATTGCCCCGCGTCGTGCCATGCGTTGCATCCCGACCGCGAGCGCAATGGTCATGGCGACTGGCAGCCCCTCGGGCACCATCGAGACCATCTGGCTGATCGCCACCATCAGCACCTCCGTGAGGGGCAGGCCCCGCATGATGCCGACCACAATCACGACGACGAAGAGCACCAGCGCGGCGACCACCAGGTAGCGGCCGAACTGCGCGAGGCGCTGCTCAAGGGGCGTCTTGGGCTCGACGGCGTTGGCCGTCATTTCCGCGATCTTCCCCACCTCGGTGGCGAGCCCGGTCGCCACGACGACGGCGCGGCCGCGGCCATTCGTGATGTGGGTGCCCGCGTAAACCAGGTTGCGCCGGTCCGCGAGCATCGCATCCGCCGGGAGCACTTCGGGATGCTTGGCCACCGGCATCGACTCACCGGTGAGCGCAGCTTCAGCCGCCTCGAACGCCGCGGCTTCGATCAAGCGGGCATCCGCCCCCACGGCGTCGCCCGCGGCCAGCAACAGGATGTCGCCCGGCACCAGATCCCGCGCCTCGATGCTTTCCTCCCGCCCGTTGCGCCGCACCCGCACTTTCAGGGTCGAGAGCCGCTGGAGCGATTCCATCGAGCGCTCGGCCCGGCCCTCCTGGAACGTGCCGATCACCGCGTTCACGAGAACGACGATCAGGATCACAACGGCGTCGTCGTGCTTGCCCATGAACGCCGCCAGTGCCGCCGCCACGAAAAGAATGTAGATAAGCGGGCTGGCAAACTGCCGGCCGAACACCTGCCACAGCGATCGGTGCTTCGTTTCCGGCAGGGCGTTGGGTCCGTAACGCTCGTGGCGGCGGGCGACCTCGGCGCTGTCCAGACCGTCCGGGGGCGCACCGACCTGGCGCAGCGTTTCATCGGCGGAGAGCGCATGCCACGCGGCGGGCTCCGGCTGCGAGCCAGCAGTGGGGGTGGGTCGGTTCATGGATGGAATGAAGGTCAGGGGCCGCTCAGCTCAAATCCGGCCGGCTCCCGGAGAGCACCAGTACAAGCACCATGCCGATGTAGCCGGCATAGGCAAAAAGGAGTACGCCTCCTTCCAGCCGCGAGAGCCGGGACCTAGTCCACAACGACCAGCCCAGCGCCGCCATCAGGACCAGCATGGCGGGGAAGTCGAAACGCTGCGTGACCTTGTCCACGGTCACGGGTGCAATCGCCGCAGCCGCGCCCACGATCAGGGACAGGTTGGCAATGTTCGCGCCCACGATGTTGCCCACGGACAAATCAGAAACGCCCCGGCGGGCCGAACTCACGGCGGTCGCCAGCTCCGGCAGCGACGTAGCCAGCGCGACCACGGTCAGTCCGATAACGAGTGGCGGTACGCCCCAGGCCGCGGCGAGGCCGACCGCCGAGTCGACCACGATCCGGCTGGACAGGATGACGAGCCCGGCGGCGAAGGTGAACTGCGTCGCCGTGCCGGCGCGGGTGGCGAGCCAGGCGGCAGGTCGCGTCATCTCCTGCGTGATCGCCTTCGCCTCAGCGATTTCGACGGGCTTCGGTTCGCGGGCGGCCGCCATGAAGTCGTACGCAAAGTATCCCACTCCGGCGAGGATGAGCAGGACTCCTTCCCCGCGCTCGAGCGAGAGGTCGAGGGTCAGCAGCACCAGGGCACCGCCCAATCCGACCATCGTCAGGACGGCGGTGCGCAGGGATTTCGGATGCAGGTAAATGGGACGTAGCGTCGCCGAGAGGCCGAGGATCAAACCGATGTTGCAGATGGTGGAGCCGACCGAGTTGCCGAGCGCCAGGTCGGCGTTGCCGCGCGTCGCGGCCACGATGGCCACCACCATCTCGGGCGTGGTGGTCGCGAGACTCACGAGGGTGGAACCGATGACCACGTTCGGCAGCTGGAGAAAGCCGGCGATGCGCACGGCGGAGGAAACAAAGAGGTCCCCTCCCTTGACCAGGAGGGCGACGCCGACCGCGAGGAGGACTAGATCGGAAGTCATCAGATCGTCATCAGGGGTGCCGCAGCCGCACTACGGAAAAACAGGACGGCGGCTCCGACACTAACAAAAC
>CAINHV010000542.1 GCA_903848965.1 uncultured Opitutia bacterium
CTTCGCACCTGGACGAACGTGGAGGTCCCGGCCGACACAGCCTCGGCAGAAATGCGCGAAGTGATGGAGAGCCTGTTACTGGTGGCGGCGAGACGGCGGTTGGGAGCCGGGCATATACCAGCCTCCTCGAACGATCCCGACGGGAGCCGGGTGCGGCTCCTGGCCAAGCTCAGCAAAGCGCGCGAGAAACTCGCAGCGGCCAAAATTGCGGCCACGATCGACCTCGTCGAAGGCATGGTGGCGCAGGGCGAGAAGGTAATCGTGTTCTCCTGCTTTGACCGGCCGGTGAAAGCGGTCGCAAAGCACTTTGGCGAACGCAGCGTCCTGCTTACCGGCGCGACGCCATCCGCGAAGCGTCAGGGTCTCGTTGACCGTTTCCAGACGGAGGAGGAGGTGCGGGTGTTTGTCGCCAACATCGTGGCGGGCGGGATCGGACTGAACCTCACGGCCGCCCGGCAGGTGGTGTTCAACGACCTCGACTGGGTGCCGGCGAACCACTGGCAGGCCGAGGACCGCGCTTATCGCATCGGCCAGACTGCGTCGGTGACGGTGCATTATCTGGTGGCCAAGGGAACGATCGACGAGTTCGTCAGCCACTTGCTCGAGGTGAAGTCGGCACTCGCGAGGGCCGTGGTTGATGGGGCGGCGCTGTCACCGGCGGCGACGCGTGATGTGCTCGCGGAATTGGAGCGGATGGCGGCGGCGCTCTCGCTGAAGCTGGAAGACCGGGACGTGCCGTTAACCGACGACGAGTGGGTCGCGGCGTTGCTGTCGGAAGTCGAAAAGGACGCAGCCGAGGCGCCCACCTCTCCCGCGCCGCGGCCCGTGGTCAGCCGCGAAGCGCTGCTCGCCCTGGCGCATGTGTTGACCCGACCGAAGGCGAGCAGCTTTCGCGTGCCGAGCTCAACGAATCCAGCGCAGCACTACACCTTGACCTATGAGGGTGGGGAGGCGACCTGCAGCTGCCCGGGCTTCGAATACCGCGGAATGTGCCGGCACGCCCGTGAACTCAAGGCGGCGATGGTAGAGAAGCGTGTCTAGGAACCCGGAAAAATTACCCCTTCTGCCTCCCATGGACGAGACTTGGGGCCGGTTCGACGGGGCCAGCCTGTTACCTGTTACAGAAACTTGGATTGTGGATGTAACATGTAACAGGCTGTCGCCGCTCGCGGATGCCCTACCAGAGTCGTTTGTTGCGGAAGGCGTGACCGGAGCCCGTTTTCAAGTAGCGCTCGAAGGCGAGGGCGGCAGGTTTGGTGTCGAAGGCAACGTAGCCCATCAGGCGCCACGGACGGTGTCCGGCGGTGGAGGGAGTGCAGCCGCGGTTGTGATCGGAGACGCGTTGGCGAAGGTCGGCGGTAAACCCGACATAGCGACGATCCAGTGCGGATTCGGAAACCAGGCAGTACACGTAGAACATGCCTTCGCGGTATCGCGAACTTGGGTCACGATCGATGGGGGAAGGGGCCGGAAACAGGGGTGTTCCCTCCTACGCCAAGGCTTCGGAGGGCAGGCTCCCTTACTAACATCCTATAGCGGAAACATGGACACCAAAGGAAACAAAACTCGGAACGAAATTGTTTCCTCCAGCGTACGACGGGAAACGACGCCTTGTGGCAGGAAGAAACGCCCCCTGCTTGGAAAACCTTGGCTACCCACGAATAGAATAGCGGCTCCATTGAAAGCAGCGTAGCATCC
>CAINHV010000543.1 GCA_903848965.1 uncultured Opitutia bacterium
CGAATCATTTAACGCCCCCAAAGGCTCGGCCTCGGCGGAGCTCGGCCCTCCACTTCAAAATGGCTGAATCTCCGAATCTCTGTGCCTTTGTGTCTTCGTGGTTAAACGGCTGGGTTTGAAGGATTGGGCCTTCGACTAATCAAGGCGATTGAACCACAAAGTCACCGAGGCACCGAGACAGTCCAATACCCCAGCCCCGGGCAGTTGAACCACGAAGACACAAAGACACAAAGGCGGAGGCAATCCATCGACCACGGCCCAGCTCTTCGCGGCTCGGCGTCTTTGCGCTTCAAATGTCTGGCAGGCGCCACTCGCTCACGCTCGCAGCCACGGGATTGCTCGCACGGGATTGTTTCCTGGCTTCGTGGCTTCAGGCTCAAACTGCTGGGGACCTCCGCGTCTCCGCGCCTCCGCGTGAAACTTCCGGAGATTTAACCACCGAGACACCTAGGTCACCGAGCAACCCCCGGATTTTTTTGCGCCTTCTGTGTCTTTTTGCGGCTATTGCTGAAATCCGATTCCCTTTCGCCAGTCGGAGACTGGCGCTACTTTGGACGCGTCTTTTCGCGCGGGATTCGTTAGCGTGGGGAGATTCGAATCCTGTAATTTCCGCGCAATGGTGAACGTCTTTGAGGCTAAAGAGTAACCGTCGTTTCCACGCTCAACGCTCAACGCTCAACGCTTAACTTTTAACGCTCAACGGCACTCCTCCGGTCCCCCGCTCCTCCGAATGAAGCGCACCTTCGATCTCCTCGCCACCGTCCTCACGGCGCCACTCTGGCTGCCGTTGCTGGCGGTTGTCGCCGTTTTCGTCCGCGTGAAACTGGGTTCGCCGGTGTTGTTTCGTCAAAAGCGTCCGGGGTTGAACGGCGAAATCTTCGAGCTGCTGAAATTCCGCACGATGACCGACGCGCGTGATGCCGAGGGCCGATTGCTGCCGGATGCGGTGCGACTGACCCCTTTCGGCCAAATGCTGCGATCCACTTCACTCGACGAGTTGCCGGAGCTCTTCAACATCCTGCGCGGCGACATGAGCCTCGTGGGCCCGCGACCGCTGCTCGTCCAGTATCTCGAACGCTATAACGCGCGGCAGGCCCGACGGCACGAAGTTCGGCCGGGGCTGACCGGCCTGGTGCAGGTGAAAGGGCGTAACGCACTGTCGTGGGACGAGAAGTTTGAGTGGGATGTGCGGTACGTGGAAACCCGCTCCTTCTGGCTCGATTTGAAGATCCTGCTGCTTACCCTCAAAACCGTGCTGTTTCGCGAAGGTATCAATGCGGCGGGGGCCGCCACCATGCCCGAGTTCAAGCCGACGGATACCTGGGTGGGAGGCGGTCGCCTGTGAATGATCTGGGTCGCAACCGGCGCACCCTGGTCCTTGCCTTAATCTATGCGGTCGTTTTGGGCGCGAGTTGGTATTTCGCCTACGAGGTGCGCTTCGATTTCCTCATGCCGGAAAGCCATCAGGAGCAACGGCTGCGGATGCTCCCGTGGGTCATGGGGATCAAACTCGTGGCGCTGGTCTGGGCGCGCCAGCTCGGAAGCTTGATGACGTATTTCAGCGTGCCGGACCTGATACGGTTGTTCTGGGCCATCTCGATTTCGAGCACGCTGCTGTTCCTGCCAAGAGTCGTGATGGCGACGACCCCGCTCTCCACGCCGCGCGGAGTGCTTCTCATCGATTTCATGCTGTGCTTCGGTGTTCTCTGCGTCGGCCGGCTGGGTTTGCGGCTGTTTCGCGAGCGGCTCAGCGGCAGTCGTCGTTCGGGCGGGGTTCAGCCGCAATTGCAGCGGATTGCCATCATTGGGGCGGGTGATGCGGGCGCGACGCTCGCGAAGGAATTCATCGGGGCACCGAGTCGCGGCTTTCGGCCGGTGATGTTCTTCGATGACGATCCGATGAAGCATGGGAAACTCGTGCACGGTATCCCGGTGGTGGGCCGGCCCGAGGAGATTGCGAAGGTGAAGGGCGCGGCGACCCTCGTGAAAGCGGTCATCGCGATGCCCTCAGCGACGGCCAAGCGGGTCCGGGAAGTGGTTCTTTTGTGCACGGAGCAGGGGCTCAAAGTCGAAACCCTGCCTTCGCTCGAAGACCTCGCCTCCGGCCGGGTGCGCGTCAGTCGAATCCGGCCAGTCGAGGTCCAGGATTTGCTGGGTCGCAAGGCGGTCGATCTCGATTCGGCGTCCATTCGCTACTTGATCGAGGCGCGGACGGTGATGGTCACCGGGGCCGGGGGCAGCATCGGCAG
>CAINHV010000544.1 GCA_903848965.1 uncultured Opitutia bacterium
CCTCACCGCAGGTGGACATGCCCTGGAAGTTGTCCACCGCCGTAATCCTGGCCTTCGGACCCTTGAGTCCGCCGGCGATGAAACAGGTGGAGGCGCCCATCCATGAACCCACTTCGATCACCTGGGCGTCCGCCGGCAAATCGCTCGCGAGTTGAAACAGGTAACCGCGCTCCGGAAAGCTGCCCATGTCATCCGACTTGAAGTGGCGCGCGATCCGCAGGAATTCGTCCCACGCCAAATCCGGCCGCCGTTTGCGCGCGCCGCGGAGGTAGCGTCCGCATTTCTGCGCAAAACGCAGGTCGCGGATGAGGGGCCAGTGCTTGAACGCCATGCGAGAGGGAATTCGCCCCGGACGGGCGCGGGAAGCTTTTTCTTGCCCGAGCCCTGGCGCGAACGCCTTAGGAATTGCGGCCGGGTCGTTTGCCCGCCCAAGCTCGCCGCCACTGCGTGAGTTCTCCCGCCCTCAAGATCACCGTCGCGATCCCGACTTACAACCGGGCGGACTTTCTGCGGCAGACCCTCGCCGGCCTCGCGGCGCAGCAGTTCCCGCGGGATCACTTCGAGGTGCTGGTGATCGACAACAATTCCCGCGACCGGACGCGTGACGTCGTCGCCGAGTTTTCCAACGCGCGTCCGGCCCCGCGCTACCTTTTGGAGCCAAGCCAGGGCCTCGACTACGCCCGCAACCGCGCGATCGCGGAGGCCCGCGGCGAGATCATCGTCTTTGCCGACGACGACATCCTCGTGCAGCCCGACTGGCTCGCGCAGCTCGCGGTGCCCCTGCTGGCAGACACGGCGCGGCGCATCGGCGCCGTCGGCGGCGAGGTCATTCCTGTTTTTCCGGATGGCCTGCCTGACTGGGTGCGCGAATGGCACGCGCCGCTCGCGTTTCGGCCCGACACCGGGCCCATCGAGGCCCGCCACTCGCCGATGGGCGCGAATCTGGCTTTTCCCAGGTGGGTATTCGCCGATCTCGGGCTGTTCCACACCGCGCTCGACCGCGCGGCGGGCAATTACTTCTCGGGCGGCGATGCCGAGATGGTGCGACGCGTGCGCGCCGCGGGCCTCGAAGTGTGGTTCGCCCCCGCGGCGGCAGTGAAGCACCAGATGCCAGCCAGCCGGACCACCTTCCGGTATGCGGCGCGGCATGCCTTCGACTCGGCGCGTTCCCGGGTGATTGATCGCGCCGGCCAGCCCGGGGCGATCGGCTACCTCGGCGGCCGCTTCCTCGCGAACATCGCGAAGACGATCGGATACGCGTCGGGCGCGTTGCTCGCGACGATCACGTTGCAGGCCGGCGCGGCAAAGAAGGCCCTCGTCCGGGCCTGGCGCTCCTGTGGTTACCTGTACCAGATTCCGCGGAGCTTCTGCGGGAAGATCTGACGGCGGGTGGCTGTATCTTTCGGCTTCCGCGCCTGCGATTCGCGTACATTAGTCATCTCCAGTGTCCGCCGTCCTTCCCGTCTCCGTCGTCATCGTCGCCCGCAACGAGGTGCAGAATCTGCCCCGCTGCCTCGCGAGCGTGCAGGGCTGGGTGACAGAGATGATCGTCGCGCTCAACGACACGACTGATGGGAGCGAGACCTTGGTGCGCGCCGCCGGGGCGATCGTCCATCATCTGCCGTGGCAGGGTTACCGGGACACAAAGAACGCGGCGCTCGCCCTCGCGGCGAACGGCTGGGTGCTGTCGATCGACGCCGACGAGGAGGTGTCGCCCGAGTTGCGCCGCGATCTCGAACGGTTTTTCGATCGACCTGATCATGAGCAATTCTCCGGCGCCCGATTCCCGCGCAAAGTGTGGTTCATTGATCGCTGGATTACCCACGGAGACTGGTATCCCGACTGGAGCTGCCGGTTGATTCACCGGGATCGCGCCCGCTGGGGCGGCGATGCGTTCGTGCATGAGAAGATCGAATGCGACGGCCCGGTCGCCACACTGCACGGGGATCTGCACCACTATTCGTTTCCCACGCTCAACAGCCACGTAGCCAAGATGCCGCCCTTCGCCGATCTCTTCGTCCGGCAACAGCAGGCGCGCGGCATTCGGTTCTCCCTCGCGGCGGCGATCGTCCGTCCCTGGTGGCGGTTCATTCGCGCTTACGTGATTCGGCGCGGATTTCTCGACGGCTATCCCGGCTTCTACATCGCAATCGCCACGGCCTTCGGCGCGTTCGTGCGCTACAGCCGGTTGTATGAGGAGCAGAATCGACGCAAGTCGCCGCTTGGTTCGTAGTTCTGCCTTCCGGCGGAATCCGGGAGCTGCTGCGAACGCCGTCGCTTCGGATAGTTCCGCCTGAAGGCGGAACTACGAACCATGAAGCCACCGCGATGATCGGATGGGAAAAAGTGTTCCCCTCCGCCCGATCCTGATTAACTCCGCCATGCCCGACCAGCCCCACTCGTTCAGCCGCCTCGCGGAAGAGCTCGTGGGCGATCTGCGCGGGGTCGCCTATAACGAGCCTCGCCGTTCGAGGAAGCGACCGACGCAGCCGCTGGCCGACGTCGTGGAGCAGTTGATGCAGTTGCACCAAATCGGCCGGCAATCGCCGGAGCAAACGATTCGCGATCACTGGCGCGAACTCGTCGACCCCAACGGCGGCAACGCCAACTCGTCGAATTCGCACCCCGCCCGGATTGAGCGCAATATGCTGAACGTGCTCGCCGCCCATTCCGTGGTCCGAAATGAGCTTTTCCATCATCGGGCTGAAATCGTGACCCGGATTCGCCAACTGCCGGGTTGCGCTCACGTCAAGGCGCTCAACCTGCGAGCGGGTTAAGGCCAAGCGCAACGTCTGGACGCGAGCGGTCGCGTGTTGGTTCGGAGTTCTGGCTTGGGGTTCAGCGTTCGGAGTTCGACGTCGTGAGCTAAACCTATGGCAATTGGTTATCTCGGGGAGACCGTTACCCGCATCAATCGCTCGGGCCTCAGTGCTTCCCGCCGGAAATTTGCGCTTGCGCGTCCTCCGCGGCTCCCGGAGTCTGGCCCCTTGCGTGAGTGGCAATCCGTCGGTTGCGGGCTGCCACCATGACTGGTCCCGCATCCTGCGGGATTGGAACGGTGACTCCGGCTCAATCCGATTTCCAGTCGGGCGGAGCGGGAAACACGGTGCCTACCCAGGCGCCCTACAGTCGTGAACCAAACCACAAAACCATGACCACCACAGTCGTTAAACCCGAAATCATAGCCGAATACAAAACCCACGACAAGGATACCGGCTCGTCCGAAGTCCAGGTCGCGCTCTTGACCGCTCGCATCAATCACTTGACCGA
>CAINHV010000545.1 GCA_903848965.1 uncultured Opitutia bacterium
AGATCAACACGCGCAACGCCGATGCTCTTCAAACAAAAACCCTCCGGTCGCATCGTGGCCTATCGGGTCTGCGCGGACTTGCGACTTGAGACTCGCTGTGAATTAGTCGCTCATCCTCCGCCGGGTCCGCGTTTTCGACTGTTCACCTTCGCCCGGCAAGCCCGCCCCCCACCATGACCCCTGCTACCAGCCCAGCCGGCCTCCAGCCCAACGCCGCGGCCCCTTCGAAACAGCGCCTCTTTGCCGTCCTGCTGGCAGCCGGACTCGGCTGGATGTTCGACGGGCTTGAGATGGGCATCTTTCCCCTGATCGCCCGGCCGGCGCTGCAGCAGATGCAGGCCAGCCAGGGGCTCGTGGTTTCCGATGCGTTTGTCGGGCTCTGGATGGGCTACGTCACGGCCGCGTTCCTCCTCGGCGCGGCCGGCGGCGGCGTGCTCTTCGGCTGGCTCGGCGACAAAATCGGCCGGGTAAAGGCCATGGCGATCAGCATCCTCGTCTATTCGCTCTTCACTGGCCTCGTGTATTTTGCGACGGAACCGTGGCATCTCCTCGTCACCCGATTCATTGCCGCGTTCGGCATGGGCGGTGAATGGTCACTCGGCGTGGCGCTGGTGATGGAAGTCTGGCCCGAGAAGTATCGTCCGCTGATGGCTGGCACGATCGGCGCTGCCGCGAATGTGGGCTACGTCCTCATCGCCGTCGTCGGCATGTTCTTCAGCGTCACCGTCGATTCCTGGCGCTGGGTGGCGCTGGTCGGTGCGTTGCCCGCCTTTCTGACGATCGCGATCCTGGCCTTCGTGTCGGAATCGGAACGCTGGCAGGCGCAGAAGACCGCGGACAACCAGCCGCTGCGCGAAGTGCTGCGGCCGCCGCTGCTGCGGAAGACGGCCTTCGGTATTCTCTTTGCCTCGGTGGCCTTGATCGGCACCTGGGGTTCGGTGCAGTGGCTTCCGCTCTGGGCCGACCAAATGGCACAGCAACAGTCCGTGGTGGCCGCGCGGGCGGAGTTGACTGCGCCCGGCGCGACAGCGCCGGCTGCGACCGAAGAGGCCATCGTGAAGCGGGCCAACGAACTGAAGAACAACGGCGCCAAGGCGAACACTCTCGCGCTCAGCGCGCTCGGCGCGGTGTTCGGCTGTTTCATTGGCGCCTGGATGGGCGGCAAATTCGGCCGCCGGCCCGCGTACTTCATCCTCTGCCTGGTCTCGCTGCTCGCCTGCGGCTATCTCTTCCGTTCCGTGCACGAGTACGGGCCGATATTCCTCGGGATGGTCTTCCTCGTCGGTGGCGTCTCGGCGGCCTTCTACGGCTGGCTGCCGCTCTACCTGCCCGAACTGTTCCCAACGCGGGCGCGTGCCACCGGCCAGGGACTGTCGTTCAACTCCGGCCGCGTGCTGGCCGCGGTCGGCGCGCTACAGATGGGCGCCCTCATGCAGCATTTCAACGGCAGCTACGCTAAAGCCGGGGCCCTCATCACGTTGATCTACATCGTCGGGATGGTGGTCATCTGGATGGCGCCAGAGACCAAGGGCAAACCGCTGCCGGCGTAAGGCCCTTCACTTCGCCGCCCCCAGCCGCTGGGCCAGAGCCTGCAGATCAGTGTCCGTCCAGGGCTCCTCGCGATTAGCCGTGTCGGCGCGCGCGTCGGCCACCGTGGCCACGCCGACCGGACCCGCCTCATGGCCCCATGAACGCCGGGCAAACGTCAGGACGTTTGCGATCGCCTCGTCGTTCAACATGGCCTTCCAGCCGGGCATCGCGAGGTTCTGCTGCGTTTTGCCGTTGAGGACGATCCGCGCGAGAATCCGCGGATCGCCCAGGATCCACCGCGAATAAACCAGCGAGGGCGCCAGTCCGGGCAGGCCCTGGCCATTCGGCTGGTGGCAGGCGGCACACAAGGTGAGAAACTGGGTCTTGCCCTGGTTGAACGCGGCTTCCTCGGCTGGCGTCAGCGCGACCACTTTAGTCGTCGCCGTCCCGGCCTTGCCGGGCCACTTCAATCGCTCGAGCAACGTCTGCGCCGTCGCCGCCGACGGCGTGCCCGATCGGGCGGCCAGAGCGATCAGCGGCTTCGGCTCGACCGGCAGCGCGCCGGCAAACGCCCTCCCTTCGGACGATTTCGGCAGGAAGTGCTGCACGCCGGCGAGGATCGCTCCGCGCGCCCACTCCGGAGTCTCCGTGGCCGCCGCCAGGGAAAGAACACTTTCGATCGCCGCGGCCTGCCCGGCCTTGAGGGCCGAACTCGTCGCAAACCGAACCACGTCGACACCATTTTGCGCCGCCTCCTTTTGCTGCAGCAGCGCCGCGATGAACGCCGCCTCGCGACCGGCCAGTCCGCTGACCACCGCATCCGCCAGAAATGGCTGCCGACCGGCCGCCACGACGAGCGCCCGCAAGGCGTTCTCCGCCGCCGGCGTCTTGATTCCGCCAAGCGAGAGCGCGAGCTGCAGGCGAATGGCCGGCTCCGTGCGCGTCGCGACGAGTCCAATCACCCGCGCGGCGAGCGCATCGGCTCCCGGTTTGCCGGCAAAATTATCCGCGACCCGAATCGCCGCAGCCACCACGCGCGGATCCGC
>CAINHV010000546.1 GCA_903848965.1 uncultured Opitutia bacterium
AGTCTCATGACCGGCGCGGACGATTGCCGGCGCTCCGGGAACACTCAATGGAGATTTCCCGCTGCGCATCCCGCGACGGAGAATACATTTGAGTCTGCCCGGACGGTCCCGCAGAAAAATCCGTTTCGCATGTTCACCGCCTCTGAAAATCGCGCGCGATGGATCCAGATCGCCGTCATTTTCATCGGCCTGGTCGTCGTGCTCGGGGCGGCGCGGTTCCAGCTCTACTTCCGGACTCCCATGCTGGAACAGGGCGACATCGCGGTGAACGCCCTGCAGGTGCGCCACGCGAAGCACCTCGGCGAGATCTACGGCAACTACTCGCGCTTCGAGTTCAATCACCCCGGACCCGCGTTCTTCTACGTCTATGCGGCCGCGGAATGGCTGCTGTACGACGGGCTCCACGTGGTGCCCTCCCCGACCAACGCCCATCTGGTTGGAAGCATGGCCCTGCAAAGCCTGTTCTTCGCCCTGGCGATCGGCGTGTTCTGTTCGCACCTGCGCTGGCGGGGGCTCGCTCCGCTCGCGGTGCTGGCGGCGGCGATCTATTTCGGCGGGCTCGGCGAGCCGTGGGTCAGCATCTGGCCGCCGCATGTGCTGTTGATGCCCTTCCTATGCTTTCTGGTGGCGGGCGCCTCCGTGGCCAGCGGTCGCGTCCATGACTGGCCCCTCGTGGTGCTGACCGGCGGATTCCTATTCCACGGCCACGTGGCGCAGCCGCTTTTCCTCAGCCTCCTCGGTGGACTCACCCTCGTGCTCAGCCTGTGGGGGCTGCGCCCAGCGGCTGGAAAATGGTCCGACGTGATGCGAGTGCACCGGCGGCGCCTCCTGCTCTGCGCGGCGCTCGCCTTCGTCTTCCTTTTCCCGCTGGGGATCGACGTGATCACCCGCGGCGCCGGCAGCAACGTCGCGACGATTCTCGGCCGCTTCGCCGGCAACCGCGAGGAACACATCTCCCTGCTCCGGTCGGTGCTCTACTTCCTTTCCTTTGGCACGACGACCCGCGAACAGAACGAACTCTTCGCCGCCCTCGGGCCGCAGACCTGGGCATTCCTGGCGGGCAATGGCTGGCGGATCGCGGCTTGGATCGGGGTGCTGGTGGCGCCGCCCATCATCGCCTGGCGCTGGCGGAACCTGCTGGCGCCGGACGAGCGCCGCTTTCTCCTGACCGCGGGGGCATTTCTCGCGACGAGCGTGGTCGGATGCCTGCTGTGGGGAAAGGCCCAGGCCGGGGGCATGCACCATTTCAACGGCTATTTCTATTACGCGATTTACTTCTTCGGCCTGCTGTCCGCCCTGGCGCTCGCCGCGCGCGGCCTGACGCGGTTTCCCCGCCTGCCCCTGAGCCTCCTCGCAATCCCGGCGGCCATCGTGGCCCTCCGCTCCTTTGCCTCCAGTCCGCTGACCGAGGGCGAGACCGGCCTTGCCGTGCAGCGCACAGTCGCCGCGGCGCTCGCGGCGGATCCGGATCCGCGGCCCAAGTTGCTCGTCTTCGAACATCCGCACTGGCACAACGTCGCCGCCGTCGCGCTGGAGCTCCAACGGCGCGGCGTCGGATTCTACGTCGCACCCTGGTGGAATTTCATGTTCCAGCCCCGACACGATTTGACGCGACTGGGCCCGGCTCCGGAGGACAACGCCTCGATTTGGTGGATCGCCCCGCCGGTGACGGAAGGGGTGCCCCTGACGAACGAGGTGAGCATTCATCATCAACCCGGGGTCATCCGCCCCGGCGACGAGATCCGCCTGCAGGCCAATGCCAATGGATTCCGCTACGTCGTTTCCGGCGTTACGGCCGGCAACATCGAATATGCCGCCACCAATCTCCCGCGGATGGTCGTGCGCTTCGTGCCCCAGCGGACGGACCACGATATCAATGTCGTGTTCGACGCCGAGGCGGACTCGGCCCCGGGGCCCAACGCCGCGGTCGTTTCGTTCAACGGGGAACGGATTGGAGACGCGATGGCAGGCGCCCGCGCCGCCGTGAGCGTGCGCATCCCGAAGGATGTTTGGAACCGTCAGCCGGTGGCCACGCTCGAACTGCACTTTCCGCGGGCGCACGCGCACCGGGTCGACTTCCGGCCCGACTACCAATGGTGGTCCGCTTGGAACCTGTGGAGCATCCGTTTCGAGGCGGCCGCCCCTATCGCCGCCGGCCCGCCCTGAGCCAGATATTTCACGGTACCCCTTATAAAACCCAACACGCAGTCGCAGCCGTTAGGAGTGGCGCCGGTCTCTGACCGGCGTCCCGCCAGTCGGAGACTGGCGCTCCGGGCGGCACTCGCGTGCGCGGGCGGTGAAGTATCCAGCTCCAGACGGCACGCCGCCACCTGACTTAGGTCGGACCTGCCAGATAAGACGGGCGCTTGTCTTCCCCACTTCGGCCGTGAACCGTCCCGCGCGTCCCGTAATGAGCATTTATCCAGCGCATGCCTCTACCTCCGTTGCCTGATCTCCTCCGGAATCCCCGCCGGTGGATGTGCCTCGGCTTGTTCCTGCTGGCCGCCTACGGGGTGTTTCTCGGGGTTCATACCTCGGTCGTCGCGGGCGGTTCCGATACCTCCGGCTACTTAAACAGTGCGCGCCTGCTCGCCGCCGGGCGGCTGCAGGACGAGGAACGCATCCCCGCCGAATTTGGCGCACCGGCGGCGTTCCCGCGGCATCATTTCATGCCGCTCGGCTTCGTGGCGCTCGAGGGCAACCCCCACCTGCCGCCGACCTATCCGCCCGGCCTGCCACTGCACCTCGCGCTGGCCGGAAAAATCCTGGGCTGGAACCTAGGACCACTGGTCGTCGAAATTGCCCTGGCCCTGGCCGCAGTCGCGCTGTGCTACCTGCTCGCCCGCCAACTGGGAGTCGATCGGTGGCTGGCCGGCGCCGGGGCCGTCGTGCTGGCGGTGTTTCCGGTGTTTCTCTTTACGTCGGTGCAGCCGCTCAGCGACACCCCGGCCACGACCTGGTGCCTGATGGCGGCTTGCCTCGCGTGGCACGCTCGCCGCTCGACCGGATGGGTTTGGGCCGTGGCCTGCGGCGCGGCGTTCGCGATGGCGGTGTTCGTTCGCGCCACCAACGCAGTGCTGCTGCCGGCACTGTTGGTCATGCTGGGCTGGAACTGGAAACGCCTCGCCCTGGTCGCGCTCGGCGGACTGCCCGGCGCGATCTGGTTGGGGTACTATAATCACACGCTCTACGGTGGGCCCCTGAGCTCGGGCTACGGTCCGATCGAACAGACCTTCAAATGGATGTACGGGCCGCCGACGCTGGTTCACTTCGGCACCTGGCTCGCCCTGCTGGCGCCAGCGGTCCTACTCGTGCTGCCGCTGATCACTTTCTGGCGCCATCGCCGGATGGAAACCCTCGCCCTCGCGCTTTGGTTCGGAGCCATCGCCGGCGTGTATACGTTTTACGAAGTCTCCCGGGAAACGTGGTGGTGCCTGCGCTTCATCCTGCCGGCGCTGCCGCCCCTCATCGTCTGCAGTCTCCTCGCCCTCCAACCTCTGCCCGTCCGACTCCGCCGCGCGGCCGCCGTGGCCCTCACGGTCTGGGCGCTCGCGAGCAGCTTCTACTGGTCGACGCGCCTGCACGCCCTCTGGCCCAAAGAACACGAGCGCGTTTACGCCGAGTCCTGCGCACAGGCCCGCGCCCTGCTGCCGCCGAACGCGCTCGTCGCCTCCTTCTACGCGAGCGGCGCGGTTTACTATTATACGGATTTTCCCGTCCTGCGCTGGGACCAAATCGACCCGGCGGACTTCCTGCGCTATGCAAATCAGGCCCGGGCGGCTGGCCGCCCGATCTACGCACTGTTGTTCGACCGCTTTGAAGACGAAGCGCGCACCGCCCGGATGCCGGGTGAATGGTCGCGCCGCGCCACGACCGGTCCGATCGGTTTGTGGCAGCTCGTCAGCGTTCCGACCCCCGCAGCCAAACCGTGAACTTTTCCCCGCTGTCCCGCCTCCGTTTGATTCGCGTCGCCGGCCTGGCGGCCGTGGTGGCGTTTCTCCTACTCATCGGCCGGTACTATCACCCCGTCTACGGCTTCACCGCGCTCATCCAGCTGGATGCCGCGAACGACGGGTTCAAGATTCCGGAGTTTCGCGAGCTGCCAATCTACGTCCATCGCGACACGGGGGGCTATGACGGGCTCTATTACGCCCAAATCGCTTATCATCCCTCCCTCGGCGCCCCGGAACTGCGCGCGGCGATCGACAACCTCTCCTACCGGGCGCGACGAATGCTGCCGGCCACCCTCGCGTGGTTCCTGGCGGCCGGACAAGACGCCTGGATTGCCCAGGTCTACTCGGTGCTCAACCTGGTCGCATGGCTTGGGCTCGCGGCGCTGCTCTGGCGCATCCTGGACGTCCGCGACCATCGCGGGTGGCTCGCCTGGGCGGGGGTAATGTTTTCCGCCGGCGTGATGGTCAGCGTCCGGCTGGCGCTCACCGATTTGATCGCGATGGGGTTCATGGCCGTCGCCATGACGGCGACGGAGCGCGGGCGCCCCGGCAATGCCACCGTCGCGCTGGCCGCCAGTTGCCTCACCCGTGAAACCGCGGTGCTGGCGGTGGTCGGAGCGTGGGAGCGGCCGTGGGTTTCCCGCCGCAATCTCCAGCTCACGCTCGGCGCCTGGATGCCGCTCGGTCTCTGGCTCCTCTACGTCCTCTGGCGGGTCGGTCCGGGCAACCCGGGCATCGCCAACCTCTCGCTGCCGGTGATGGGGTTCGTCGAGAAATGGCTGGAGACGATCTACGCTCTGGGGCTCCACCCGGACTGGCCTTTGACCGTATCCACCCTGCTGTGTACACTCGGCCTGACGGTCCAGGCCGCGTACCTGATCAGTCACCGCGACCTCGACAGCCGTTGGTGGCGGCTGGGCGCCGGCTACACGGTGTTGATGTTCTGCCTGGGCCGCGCCGTGTGGGAGGACTTTCCCGGCGCGGCCACGCGCGTGCTGCTGCCCCTGACGCTCGCTTTCAACGTCCTCGCCCACCGCTCGCGCGCGGCCCTCGCGTGGCTGATCCTGGGCAACCTCACCGTGGTGGCCGGGTTGGTCGCGTTGCGGGATCCGCCCACCCATCCGCGGGAAATGGCCTCGGTCAGTTCCGACGGCGTGGCGGGCATCGCGGAGCTCGGGGTGGGCTGGTACGCACGGGAACTGGATGGATCGCATACGTGGGTCTGGGCCGCCCGGCGCGGGACGATCCGGATCGACGCGTGGCCGAAAGCCGGCGCCACCGTCGAACTCCGGTTCCAACTGCGCGCCCTGACGCCGCGAATTGTGATCGTCCGACAGCAGGGCCGCGAGCTCGCACAGTTCACCGTGAGCACCTCTCGATCGGCGCACACGCTTCCGGTCCGGATCGACGCCGGTCAGGGTGAGATTGAGTTCCTCACCGTCGCCCCCCCCACGATCGAGGGCGCGAGCCCGGGGGCGCGCGAGCTGGGGTTTGCGCTTTATGACCTGCGGCTCGCGCTGCCAGGCTCCTGATTCGCATGCCCGGGCCCCTACTCCTCGATCTCTCGCATACGAGCCACACGCGAGCCCGCACCGGCATCCAGCGCGTGGCGCGGTCTCTGCACGCCGCACTGGGCAATCGCGCGGTGCCCATCACGCACGATCCTTGGGAGGGGGTGTGGCGCCGTCTTGAACACTGGGAAATGGCCAGTCTTGCGGCCGATCACTCCGCCGCTCAACGCGGGGCCCGGTGGCCCCTGCTCGCCCGATTGCGGGGACGTTGGCGGCGCGAATTCCGCCCGACTCAGACGCTCCCGGACAGCTCCGGGTTGATCGTCCCTGAAGTGTTTTCTTCGGGGGCGGCGGCGGCCCTGCCGGATCTTTTTGCCCGGACCCCAGGGCTGCGCGTGGCCATCTTTCACGACGCCATTCCCCTGTCGCACCCGGAGCATACTCCGGCAAAAACCGTCGCCCGTTTCCCCTCCTACCTCGCCGAGCTCCGCGCGTTCGACGGCATCGCCGCCGTGTCCGAGGAATCCCGCCACGCGTTGGAGCACTACTGGCGGGTTCATGCCAGCGGCGGACCGCCCGTGCAGGCGATTCCGCTCGGCGTCGACCCGCCATCCCGGACGGGGACGCGGGCGGACGGCACCGGTGATACGCCGCCAATCGTGCTCTCCGTGGGCAGCATCGAGGGACGCAAGAACCACCTCGCGCTGCTGGAGGCCTGTGAGCAGCTCTGGCACCAAGGGGAGCGCTTCACCCTGCACCTCGTGGGGCTCGCGAACCTCGAGACCGGCGCCGCCGCGCTCGCGCGGATTCGCGCGCTCCAGTCCGCGGGCCGGCCGATCCGATACGACGGTCCGGTCGGCGAGGCCGCGCTGCAGTCGGCGTACGCCGGGTGCGACTTCACGGTCTATCCCTCGATCGCGGAAGGCTTCGGTCTTCCCGTGATCGAGAGCCTGGTTCACGGCAAGCCCTGCGTCTGCTCGGCCCGCGGCGCCCTCGGCGAATCGGCGCAGGGCGGTGGTTGCCTCACGGTCGAATCCGTCGCGGCCGCCGACCTGGCCGCAGCCATCGCCCAACTTCTCCGCGAGCCATCGATGCGGGGAGCACTGGCCACGGCGGCCCGGCAGCGGCGCTTCAAGACTTGGACGGACTACGCGGCGGAGCTGACCGCGTGGATGGAAACCCTGCCGCGGCGCCAGGCGCGCCACTGACGGCGCGGCACGGCTGGTCCAACCGGCCTTTGCATTTGCAATGGGGATGGCCCCAAACCACGTTGCCCCCGCATGGCGTTATCCTTCTTTTCAAAAAATAAAAAGGCCCTGCTCGCCCGTTGCCGCGACGATTACGCGACGAAGATGCGGCTGAAATACGCGCCGTATTATCATGCACTGGGGAGCCAGTCGGGGACCTCGGTTTCCCTCGACGGCAAGGAGATGATCATGCTGTCGAGCAACGACTACCTCGGGCTGTCGTTTCATCCGAAGGTGATCGAGGCGGGCCGGGCCGCGATGCTCAAGTGGGGAACCAGCACCACCGGTGCGCGCACGTCCAACGGCTCCCGCACCTTTCACGTCGAGTTGGAGGAGAAGCTGGCCGCGTTCCTCGGCCACGAGGCGTGCCACATCAGCTCCGCCGGCTATCTCGCCTGCATGTCGAGCGTGGCTTCGTTTGCGACGAAGGGTGACGTCATTCTGGCCGACAAGAACATCCACTCGTGCCTCTGGGACGGGATTCGCCTCTCGATGGCGACGGTCGAGCGCTTCTCCCACAACAGCCCGGACGATCTGCGCGCGGTGCTCGCAGCCGTGAGCGCGGACGCGACGAAGATGATGGTGATCGAGGGCGTGTACTCGATGGAGGGCCACATTGCGCGGCTGCCGGAATTGACCGAGATCGCAGAGGAACACGGCTGCTTCACGGTCCTCGACGATGCGCACGGTTTCGGCGTGCTCGGTCGCCAGGGCCGCGGCACCGCCGACCACTTCGGGTTGAACGACAAGGTCGACGTGCTCTGCGGCAGCATGTCGAAGTCGCTCGCAAGCACGGGGGGCTTCGTCGCCGGCTCGACCGAGATCATCGAGTACCTCCGCACCCACTCGCGGCAGACCATTTTCTCCGCGGCCATCAGCCCGGGCCAGACCGCCTGCGCGCAGGCCTCGCTCGAGGTGATGCAGACGGAACCACAGCACCTCGAGCAACTCTGGGCCAACACGAGGAAGTATCGCGCCATGCTCAAGTCGCTCGGCCTCGACACCTGGGAGAGCGAGACCCCGGCGGTGCCGATCGTCCTCGGCTCGAAGGAGCGCGTTTATCCTTTCTGGAAGGCGCTGATGGAAAAGGGCGTCTTCACCGTGATGTCGATCGCGCCCGCGGTTCCCGCCGGCAAGGATCTCATCCGGACCGCCATCTCCGCCATGCACACCGAAGAGCAGCTCGAGAAGATTGCGACGGCGATGGCGTACGCGGTGAAGAAGATGTAATCCAGCGGGCGCTCGTCACGGGACTGTTTTGCCTGTTTTTGGGCGCGCACGAGGCTCGCCCCTACAAATGCGGGGCGGTTACGACATGCGTGTAGGGGCGGGGCTCGTCCACGCCCGACTACGGCACTTCTTGAGCCGCCCTAGCGCTTCGCCGGGGCGCTGGCCTCGATCACACTGTCGCGCAACATGGCCATCACCGCCCGGTATTCCCGGGAGGTGGTGTCGTTGCTGAAGAGGGTGAAGACCGCGACCACGCCCGGCCACGCCTTCAGTCCCGTGGTCGTCTGGCGATATTCTCCGCGGGGCAAAGCGGCGCGGCCGACCAGCGCGGAATCCGTGAAGATACAATAGGTGCCGGCGCCGACCTTGGGATCAAGTTCCTCGAACTGCATCGCCTTCTCGACCGAGTCGGCGAGGTAGTCCCGGAAGGTTTCATTCATGAATTCCTTCCGGTTGCGCGCGGTCGAGAAGCGTCCCTCGGGATCCGGCAGAAACGCGATCTCGAGGCTGATTTTTTCCTTCGGGTGCCCCAACCGCACCGAGATGATGCCGCGTTCGTTCTTGCTGCTGGCAAAACCCAGTTTCTCCGGAACCTCTATCGTCACCCGGCGGTTCTGGAAGAGGAACACCGACTCTTCACGCTCCCCCCCCGCCGCGCTCGCGGCGACGACCAGGAAAAGGAGAAGCAGGCGGAGGGATTTCACGCGGGAGGAGCGCTGTCGCCGGAGTTACCGAACTCCGGTTTCGACAGTCCGGGGTGCAGGGGAAAGTTGCCGACGGCCAGGGCGGCCCGCAATCGCGAAGAACGCTCGCGCCCTCCCCGGCGCTACTTCCCCGCCGGGCGAATTCGGGCCGGGCCAGGCTTGAGCCCGCTGGCGAGCAGCGTCTCGAAATGCGGCTCGTCCGATTCGCGCGCCACGGTCGTGGCCTCCACGTGGGTGAAGCCGGCCTTCTTGAGGAAGCCATGCAGGGCGCTCTCCTTGAATCCCAGCCAGACGTCGGCGTAGAGCTCCCGCGCCTTCTCGAAGGCATGCTCGTTCAGATCGAGGATCAGCAGCCGGCCGGTCGGCCGCAGGATCCGGAACGCCTCGTTCACCGCGATTTGGGGATGCTGGGCGTGATGCAGGGCCTGGCTCAGGATCGCCAGGTCGACCGAGCGATCCGGCAGCGGCACCTTTTCGATGTCGCCCAGAAGATACTCGAGGTTCGCCAAGCCGTTGCGCTGCGCCAGTTCGGTGCCGACCTCGACCATGCGGGGCGAGTTGTCGATGCACCAGACGCGACGCGCGCGATGGGCAAGCAATTGCGAAATCAGGCCTTCCCCCGCGCCGAGGTCGGCAATGTCGATGGCAGGCGTCAGCCGCAGGGCGAGGTGCCCGATGGCTTCCCACGATCGGCCCGGACAATAGTGCTTCCCGAGCCGGCCGGCGATCAGGTTGAAATACTGCTCCTGGGTGCGGCGCCGCTTCTGCAGGATGCGATCGAGGCTCTGCCGATCCTCGCCGATCAAGGGCAGGTCCGCCACCGACTCCACCGCCGCCTTGATCAGCGCGAGGGTCTTCGGGGCAAGGGCGGGACGCAGCGAGTAGAAGGCGTTTTTGCCCTCCCGTCGATCAGAGACGAGATTGGCCTGACGGAGCAGCGCCAACTGCGACGAAATCCGCGACTGGCCCATCCCCAGAATCTCCTGCAGCTCCGCGACCGACAATTCCTCCCGCGCCACCAGCGCCACGAGGCGCAGGCGGGTGGGATCCGACAGGGTCTTGAGGACGTCCCAGGAGGCGTACATGCGGAGCGGCCGCTTGCGACCTTGGCGGGCCCACCGCAGGGCGAACCCTTAGGTCCGCACCTTGTCGGCGTAACGAAAGATCGAGACGATCGTGTATTCCTCGTCCGAGGCCCCCGTCTTCACCTTCACGGTGTCGCCCGGGCGTTTGCCCAGCAGCGCCACGCCGAGGGCGGTCTTGTAGGAAATGACGTGGTTGTCCGGATCGCCGTCCCAGACGCCGAGGATGGTGTAGGTCGTCGCGGCGCCCGTCGCGACGTTGCGGACCGCGACGACGGTTCCGGCGCTGACCTGATCGCGGCTGGCGTCGGCAAAGTCCGTGACGCGGGCCCGGCCGAGCTCGCGCTCGAGATTAGTCTTCTGAGCCATGAGGACCTGCTGATCCTGCTTGGCCATCTTGTACTCGGAATTTTCCTTTAGATCGCCGTGCTCGCGCGCAGACGCGATGGCCTTGGAATTCTCCGGGATCTTCTTCGAGACGATCGTCTCGTACTCCTCGCGCTTCCGATCGAAGCTCCCGCGGGAGACGAGCAGCTGCTCTTCCTTGCTCTCCGCGTCTGCCGCCACCAGCGACTGGATCTTGGGGAAGATTTTGATGAACCGGGCGAGGAGCGACTTCTTGGTCAGTTCCTCGAATCCCTGGTTGAGCATGAGGGTATTCGCGAGGTCGCGGGCCGTCTCCGGATCCGCCGTCGAGAGGAGATCGGAAATCAGATCGGTGTCCTCGCTCAGGATGTCACCGAGCGGGATGCGCCGGGCGCTCGAGGCCTGCAGCGCCTCGTAATCGATGGCGAAGAAGATGGCGCTGAGCAGCCGCGGCGTGATCAGGTCGTTGAGCAGCTTCGCGAATTTCTTCGAGTGCCGGTTCTTGACGATCCAGAGCAGGACCGGCGCGCGCAGGTTCTGCTCGGTCTGCCAGCGCTTGAGCGTGGCCGCCAGCTCGTCGGAATGGTCGTGCTCGACGAGGAAGTTGATCACCTCGGTGGTGAACTTGCCCTGCGAGGTCTTGAGCAGGTTGAAGAGGATGTCGCGCGCCTCGATCGGGTGCGTCTCCTGAATTAGCTCGAGGAACCGGGACTGGAAGTGCACCGGAATCTTCTCGGCAATCGCCGGCAGATCGCGCGGGTTGGCGACCAGCGCCGCCTGCGTGGGCTCGAAGTTGTTCTCGGCGGCCACGGCCTTAGCGAGGTCATCGCGCACGACGGCACCATAGAGGCGCTCCGCGGCGTCCAATTGGTTGGAGGTCTGCACGGCGTCCACGACGCCCTTGAGGACGACGGAGAGATCCGCCTTCACGTCCTTCTTGCCGGTCGCGTCCATCAGCTCCTCAGCCAGCGCGATGCGGCGCCGGGCCGAACGGGTGCCGTTGAACTGCTCGAGAATCTCGTCCTCGGCGGAGACCGGTGTCTCGCGGAGGATGTAGCACTCGGTCTTCTTTTCCGGGACGGACACGCGCGGGTCCTTGGCGACGGCCTTCTTGCCGACCGCCCACCACTTCTTGAATTTTTCCTCGCCGATGACCTGGGCCAGGGTGATCTCGAGCTCGATCGCGGTGGCGGCATTGTTCGGGTAAGCCTCGAGTGCTTCCACGACGAGTTGAGCCGGATTTTCGGCGACGAGGTCCGCGATTTTCTTCGGCTCGGTTTCCTTCCGGACCAGCAGATGCTTCGCCGGGAGCACGTCCATGGTCGTGATGCAAAATGCCGGGTCCATCGCGTGGGACTTCTTGCCCTTGAAATCGATCATCAACCGGTGCGTGCCCTCATCGTAGCTCTTGATTTGCCCGAAACCCCAGCTCCGGTGGACCACGTAAGAGCCGGGTTCCATCGCCTCAAGTTTGGCTTTGGCCGCCTTGAGGATGGGCATTTTGGCGATGAGCGCGGAAACGGCTTCGGAATTCATGGTTGCGTGTGTGAGGGCCTGAACCGGAGAGTTGAGCGGACAATGCCGAGCCTTGTCAAACCGCCTGTCGAAACAGCCCGTACTACCGCATCTTGCCGACTTCGGAGGCAGGCATGAGCACCATCCCTGAATCCACCGGCTCCGGAGCCTGGCCCTCCGCCGCGCGCCTTGTCGCCCGCTGGGTCGAACGCCGCGAACGCGTTGATGTGCTGTTGGAAACGTTGCCACGGAGCGTCACCGGCCCGGAGCGCGCCCGCTGCCAGCATCTCGTCATGGGAGTCGTACGGCACTTCGGTCGGATCGACAGCGCGTTGAACCGCCTGGTTGCTCACCCGCCCCGTTTCGCGACCCGCGCCGTGCTGCTGATTGCGGGTTTCGAGTTGATCGAGGCCGCGGGTGACGCGGCCGAAGAAGGCCGAAGCGCCAAAATCGTTCACCACGCCGTCGAACAAACCAAGGCGCTGGCCAGCCCGGCGGAAGCCCGGCTGGTCAATGCCGTCGGCCGGAAACTGGCGGCGGCCCTCGCCCAACCGGTGCCGGGCCCCAAGGCGCCCCTCGCCGAACTGGCGGAGTATTTTTCGCACCCCGACTGGCTGATCAAGAGCTGGCAGAGCCAGTTCGGACCGGCGGCCACGCGGTCCCTGCTCGAATGGAATCAGCAGGCGGCGCCCGTGCATGCCCGGTGGCGCGATCCCGCGACGCCTCCGCCGGCGTTCCTCACGCCGACACCTTGGAAAAATTTCTTCGTGGTGTCGCCGGGCCACTGGCCCGCCGTTGAAGCCCTGCTCAAGGCCGGCAAACTCTACCTTCAGGATCCTTCCACGCGGCTGTCGGTGGACCTTCTCGCCCCCCAGCCCGGCGAGTGCATCCTCGATCTTTGTTCCGCCCCCGGGGGCAAGAGTCTGATGATCGCCGATTTGCTGACCGGCGGCGTCCCTGCGTCCCCCGCGACGCTGGCGGCCGGCGAATCCGCCCCGACGTCGAAGCTCGTGGCCGTGGACCTGCCCGGAATCCGGGTCGACCGGCTGAAGGAAAACCTCTCCCGCATCCAGGGCGTCGAGGTCGCCCTCGTCCAGGCCGACCTCCTCGGTGACCTCGCCCCGGTGCTCCGCGAACATCGGCTGCCGTCCACCTTCGAGGCGGTTTTGATCGACGCTCCCTGTTCGAACACGGGCGTCATGCGGCACCGCGCGGACGTCAAATGGCGGCTGCAGCCCGGCGACTTCAAGAAGCACCCGGCGCAGCAGCTCTCCCTGCTTCATGCCGCCGCCAGGCTCGTCGCCCCGGGCGGCCGTCTCGTCTACACCACGTGCAGCGTCAATGCGGAGGAAAACGAGCATGTCGTCCGGGAATTTTTCGTGAGTCGGGCCGGCAGCGGATTCATCCGCGACGGGCAGGCCATCAGCCTGCCATGGGAAACCGGCCACGACGGCGGAGCCGCGTTCCGGCTGCGGCGGCGCTGAGACGGACTCGTGCCGTCGAAGGCATTTCAACGGCGAGCGGCACGAAACCGATCGATGTAGGGCTGCCGCTCGTCGGCAGGCCCCCATTGCGCGAGGTCGTTCGGGCCCGGCGGCGAGCGCCGGCCCTACATTAATGCACGATCCCGGCTGAGCAGGTCATCCAAGTAGCCGCCTTCCGCGTCTGTAACACCGGCGCGAATATCGGCCAAGTAATTGGAATTGCGGGTCGACTAGCCTCTGATACCGCAACAGGTTTTCAACCGATC
>CAINHV010000547.1 GCA_903848965.1 uncultured Opitutia bacterium
CGCCGTCCGGCTCTGCGAACCAGGCCGCGTTCCGGTCGCGCTGGACCAGCGGCAACCCTTCGTGGAAGAGCCCGGCTTTCACGCTCATCTTCTCCTGCAGCGCCGCTTCAATCGCGATTGCCTTCCGGGCGGTGATGCAGATCAACAGGACCTTCGCCGGTCGATTCTCCCTCAGGAAGCTGGCCAGCCAGTCGATCCGCGGATCCTCGCGGAACGCATAGCGGATGCTCGAATCGTCACCGGCCTCGCCGGCCTGGAGCTCGCGTGCGATTCGTGCGAGTTGGTTGAGCGTCGGATCCGCGTCCAGCGGTGCCGGACAGAAGCGTCGCTTCGGAAATCCGGTCATCGCCGCGCGGGTGTTGCGGAACACCACTCGACCGGTGCCGTGCTGATCGAGCAGGGTTCGCAACAGCGCCTCGCGGGCACCGGGCCGGGCCTTGGACAGCGCGTCCAGATGCTCGGCCAGGCGTTCCGGATCGCGGTTGAAGATCGCCTGGAGCGTCTTGTGATCCTTCGCGAGCAGCGGCTTTTGTTCGATGATCTTTTCGGCGATGCCGGCCACGCGGCCAAACTCCCCGGCTTCCGCGACGAAGCGCTCGTAGTTGTCGTAGCGAGCCGGATCGAGCAGGCGCAGGCGTGCGAAATGGCCTTCGAGGCCGAGCTGGGTTGGCGTCGCCGTGAGCAGCAGCAGGCCGGGACAGCGGCCGGCGAGTTCCTCGACCAGCGCGTAACCGGGACTTGAGGCCGTCGGGCTCCACGCGAGGTGGTGGGCCTCATCGACGACGACGATATCCCAGCCCGCCGCGACGGCCTGCTCACGACGCGCCGGGTTGTCGGCGAGGAACGCAACGCTCGCGAGGGCGAGCTGGGCCGCGAGAAATGGATTCTGTCCGGGATCGCTTTCCTCGACCGCGACACAGCGTGCCTCGTCGTAGATGCTGAACCAGAGATTAAACCGCCGCAGTAGCTCGACGAACCACTGGTGCGTGAGTGACTCTGGCACGAGGATGAGGACGCGGCCGGCCTGGCCGACCGCGAGCAACCGCTGGAGGATGAGGCACGCCTCGATCGTCTTGCCCAGGCCGACCTCATCGGCCAGCAGCACGCGCGGGATCCGGCGTCCGGCCATCTCGCGCAGGATGTAGAACTGATGCGGAATCAGCTCGACGCGTCCGCCGAGAAAACCGCGGACGTCCGACTGGCGGAATTTGGCCTGCGCCTCGAGTGCCCGGCGCCGGAGGTCGAATACCTCGCCCGGATCAACCTGGCCGGCCATCAGCCGCTCCTGCGGCAGGCTGACGCTGGTGACATCCGAGATCGCATCCTCGCGGACCTTCCGCCCGCCGCCGGTGTAAACGATGACGCCGTCCTCCTCGGTGGCCGTCTCGATTACGAAGGTGACGCCGTCGCGCATCTTCACGGATTCGCCCGGTTGGAACTGGACGCGCTTCAGGACCGCGGTGCCGAGGGCGTAGAGGCGTTTCTCCTTGGTGGCGGGAAACTCCACCGCGATCCGCCGCGCCCCGGGATCGACGGTTACGACCAGCCCGAGACCCAGTTCGGGTTCCCGTTCGCTCATGCATCGCTGGCCGACAACACTCGGAGACATGACACCATCAGGCCCGAGGCCGAGCCAAATTCAAAGGGGAAAGACAGGAGGTTTTGGACAGGATGCCAGAATGGGGCAGGATGTGGTGGTTTCGTTCTTGTAGGGCCGTCGCTCGCGACGGGCCCAATCGGAAATCGAGAATGCCGTCGCCGTGGCTCGCCAACGGGTCTGTGCTTCTTTCAATCGGCGGCATGAATTTTCCCACGAAAGCCGAGGCGCAGGTTCTCCTCGAGCAGCACGTTCAGGATCCTTATCAGCGGCTGCACGCCCTGATGGTCGCGACGGCGATGGCCGGCTATGCGGCCCTGCTTCAGCAGGATCCCCAGCTCTGGTACCTGGCCGGGTACCTGCATGACATCGATTTTGAGCAGCATCCCGACACGCACCCGCGGGAGTCCCTGCGCTGGTTCCAGGAATGGGGTTATCCGGAGGACTTCATCCATGCGGTCGAGGCCCATGCGTATGGCTATCACGGCTACACGACCTTGCCGCGGACGAAGCTCGCGGCGGCGTTGCTCGCCTGCGACGAGATCAGCGGAATTTTCTACGCGTACCGAAAGTTGAACCCGGTCCGGTATGGCGAGATGAAGGCGAGCTCGATCAAGAAGAAGATCAAGGAGCCGGCCTTTGCGGCCAAAGTGGATCGGAACACCATCTACGTCGGCTGCGAGCACCTCGGCGTCACGCTGGACGCGCACGTCGACAACCTGATCAGGTTTCTTGCGGTGCTGCCGTAGGCGGCCGCGCCGTGGGTGCGGATGAGCGTGGGCTAGTCTTGATGCCGCCGTCCGCAGCCACGCCGCGGTGGCGGGATTTTGCTCACGAGCTGGTTGCCATCGGTTGGGTAGCCCGGCCATGGAAAACGGGAAGGCCATGAAGTGTGGTTGGCTCGATTCCTGGCTTCCCGGCCTCCGCCTTGATTCGCGACGCGGGTGTACTGGTCGCCGAAGTAGACGAGCGTCAGCCGAACCATGACATAGATAATCGCCTGCCGGCTGGAGTTCGGGATTTCCTTCGCCGTTGGAGCGTCTGGCAGGTCGTCACCGTTCTCGATCTCCTCGCCAGAAATCAGGGCCAGGATCTCGTCCACCAGCGGATTCACCGTCGACGATCACGGACGTGAGCGACGTCTCGCTGATCGTGGTGGCGGCGCGGTAGCGGATGCCCCCGTGCATCGGGTCGTTTCCCCAATTGTACTAGCCGCCCAGCGGCGTGATCCGCCGCCAGCTCGTTTGGCCGCGCCGGCCGGCCATTTCCGGCGGCATCTCGCCCGCCCCGGTCTCGGCGGGCTAGGTGTCGTGTTCCCACGCGTAGGGTAACACGCACGGGAAGGACGTAGGTCCGTCCTGGTGACATTTAGGAGGGACGGTGACGGTAGTATTCGTCCCTCGCCGGTGCGGCTCCCGGCATGATTGCCAAATCCAATTTCCTCTTCCCCACTGCGGGATGAAACGCAGTGCTTCCCGGTCGCCGGTCCCAGCTCAGCCGCGCGCCCCGCGCCCGGTGCCTTCCTTCCGGCCTGCGGCCCGGTCGCACTGGATTCGCGCCGGCGATTCCGGGATTCATGGGCGCGGTGTCTATGCGCAGGTGCCGATCCCGGATGGCACGCGGGTGATCGAGTACGTGGGCGAGAAGATCACCAAGGCCGAGGCGGAGCGGCGCGAAGCACAGCGACTCATCGCCGAGCGGGAAGGACGCGACGCCTGTGTCACTATTTTCATCCTTAACCAGCGTCACGATCTCGACGGCCGCAGTCCCCGCAACACGGCGCGGTTCATCAATCACTCCTGTGCGCCGAACTGCCGCGCGGACACCATCCGCGGCCGGATCTGGATCGTGGCGCGGCGGGACATCGCGGAAGGTGAGGAACTCACGTTCGATTACGGCTATGGGTTCAAGCATTGGGCCCGGCATCCGTGCCGCTGTGGCGCGTCGCGCTGCGCCGGTTATATCGTCGGCGCCGCCCAGCGCTGGCGCCTGCGGCGAAAACTGCGCGGCCAACGGAGAGCGAAGTTGTAGGGCCGGCACTCGCGCCGGGCCCACGACGGTTCGACTTTGTGTCTTCGTGCCCTCTGGGTTCAAAAATTCGAGCTCGGGGTTTGAGCCGTGCCCGTTGCCTGGTTCCTGGCTTCAGGCTCACTCCCGGATTGGTCCGGCCTCATCATCTGCGCTCATCTGCCTGCATCTGTGGATAACCCGCCTGCTCGGTGTCTTCGTGCCTTCGTGGTTAAAGAATTGGACCGCCCGCGCCGACCTTGCCTCCCGGAGGTGGGTTGCTCCACTGGTCGGCGCCCTCCCATGAATTTTCGTTTCTTCCCCGCTTCGATCCCGGTCCTTCGCGCGACGTGCCTTGCGTTTACCTTCGCCAGCCTCGGATCGCTCTTCGCGGCCGACGAGCCCTTGACGGTCGAGGATCCCGCCGCGCGCCAGGGATTCCCGAAGTACCAATACATCCTCGCCGCCACCCCGGAGGAACTCACGCCCGCCCAGCCCGTCGACGCGGCCGCCATGACGAGCTGGTGGCGTTCGCAGGGTGACGCCGGCTCGCGCCGCTACTCCGCGCTGAAACAGATCACCAAGGACAACGTCAGCCAGCTCGAAGTCGCGTGGACGTACCATTCCAAGGACGGCGCCGACAACATTCAGGCCACCCCGATCATCGTCGGTCGAACGCTCTTTGCTCCGACGCCCGGTCGTGCTCTCGTCGCCATCGATGCGGTGGGCGGCATCGAACGCTGGCGGTTTCAACTCGAACCCGTCGCGCAGGTCGCGCTCGAGGACGCCGTGGCGCGCCGCGGTCTGATCTACTGGCCCGGTGACGCCACGCATGGTCCGCGGCTGCTCTTCGGCGGCGGCAACTGGATCTACGCGCTCGACCCCGAGACCGGAAAACCGGTCGCGGGCTTTGGCCAGAACGGCCGCACCGCGATTCCCACCGGCGCCACGCCGACCGGAGCGATTTACCAGCACGTCTACGTCACCAGTGGTTTCTCCGGCGATGCCTACGGCTACGATCTTCGCACCGGCGAGATGCTCTGGCGGTTTCACTCCATCCCGAAGGAAGGCGAGTTCGGGGCCGAGACCTGGATTGGCCCGACCCGGGCCGGCGCCAACGGCTGGGGCGGTCTCTCGATGGACGACGGGCGCGGCATCGCGTATGTGTCGTTCGGCGCGGCGCGGCCCGATATGGTCGGCGTCGCCCGGCTCGGCGATAATCTCTATAGTAACTGCGTCGTCGCGATCGACGCGTTGACCGGCAAGCGCCGCTGGCACTTTCAGGATGTGCGGCACGACATCTGGGACCTGGATGTTTGCGCGCCGCCGAATCTCGTGACCATCACGCGCGACGGCAAACAGGTCGATGCCGTGACCGGGATGTCGAAGGGCGGGCACCTGCTCCTGCTCGATCGGCTGACCGGCAAGCCGATCTTCCCGTTCCGCCTTCGTCTCGCGCCGGCCTCGAAACTTCCGGGCGAGCGGACCGCGCTCTACCAGCCCGACCCGGAACTGCCCGAGCCAATCTCGAATCCGGAGTTCAAACTCTCGGACATCACGAACCGCACCAAGGAAGCGCACGACTTCGTGCAGAAGATCGTGGAGCGCTCGACCTACGGCTTCTTCGAGCCGTTCACTGAGGGGAAGCCAAACCTCTTCATCGGTTCGCGTGGCGGGGCCGAGTGGTCCGGCGCGGCGGTCGATGTGCCGACGGGCCGGCTCTATCTCACCTCGAACCGCTGGGTTTCGAAGGTGACCGTATTCAAGAACGACGAGTGGCCGCGCGATCCGAAGTTTCCGCCGTCGGCGGGCGAGCTGCATTATCAACAGCATTGCGCGGCGTGCCACGGCCCGAACCGCGAAGGGCAGGGGATGGTGCCGCCGCTCTACGCGATGAAGAGCCGACTGAAGGAAGAGGAAGTCCTCGCCCTCCTCAAGACGGGCCGCGGCGCGATGCCGCCGAACCTGCTGCTCGACGACACGCAGAAGACCGAGCTGCTCGACTATCTCTATCGCCGCAACCAGCCGCCGAGCCGGCGTTCGGGTGGCGGCGGCCAGGGCGGCGAGCGTCCGGTTTATACGTTCGACGGATACAACTTCCTCGTCGACCACGAGGGCTATCCCGGCATCAACCCGCCCTGGGGCCTGCTCAACTGCTACGACCTCAACACCGGCAAGATTCTCTGGCGCGTGCCGCTCGGTGAGCATGAGGAGCTGACGAAACAAGGTGTGCCGCTGACCGGATCGCAAAGCCTCGGCGGCGCGACCGTGACGGCTGGCGGCCTCGTCTTCGTGGCCGGCACGATCGACCAGCGCCTCCGCGCCTTCGACGCCGACACCGGCAAGGAACTCTGGTCCGCGAAGCTCCCCTTCGCTGGCACGTCGGCGCCCGCCATCTACGAAGTCGACGGCCGCCAGTACATCGTCATCACCGCCACCGGCGGCGGCAAAGTCGGCGGACCCAAAGGCGACGCGTATGTGGCGTTCGCGCTGAAGCAGTAGGGGGGCACTCAAGTCATCGCCTCGAAGAACTGCGGCCGCCCTACAACCCGTCCCGTCGTCCTGTCGAACGCGGCCGTGTCAAGAGTCAAGACATGTCCCCTTTACTCATCCCCCTGCCAGCCAGTTTCTCTTCCCTGTCCACCCCATGAAGATCCTGCTGCTCCTCTGTCTCGTCGCGTCGGGCTCGTTGCTGTCCGCCCAGGATGCCGTGCGTCCCGGACGCTTCATCGTCGGCCATCCGACGCTGCTCAATCTCGGCTTCCAATGGTTCATCGAGGGTGACCACGACCGCGACGCGGCGGTGTCGGTGCGGTACCGGGCGCAAGGCGCGTCCACCTGGCAGGAGGCGCTGCCTCTGCTGCGGATCGGAGGCGAGAGGGTGCATCGCGTCCGCGAGAACTTCCGCTTTGACTACGTCGTTCCCCACGGATTCGCCGGCAGCATCCTCAACCTTGAACCCGGGACGGAGTACGAGTGTGAGTTCACGCTGACGGACCCGGACGGCGTCGATGGGTCGGCGGTCCACGTGGTGAAAGTCCGGACCCGGACAGAGCCGCAGCCGGCCCGTGGCGGCCGGGTGCTGCACGTCTATCCGCCCGGGTATCAAGGACCGAGGCTTGAGCCTTCGTTCAACGGCATCATGCATGCCTACTATGGCTCTGGCCTGGGTGACTGGAGTGTGGTGTGGCCGCGGCGCGCGCAGCCCGGGGATACGCTGCTGCTCCACGCGGGCTTGTACCGGGTCGATCGGTCGGACTACGTCGACCCGATGATGGCGCCGTTCGACGGCACCCTCTCGCTGACGCTCAAGGGCACGCCCGAGCAGCCGATCACGCTGAAGGCGGCGGGCGATGGGGAGGTGATCATCGACGGCGGAGGAGGCCACACGCTTTTCGACGTGATGGGGACGGCCCATCACATTTTCGAAGGCCTCACGTTCCGCAACGCTGACGTGGTCTTCCAAGCGGGGCGGAAGGAGCTGGCCGGGGCGGTTGCGCTGACGGTCAGGAACTGTCGTTTCGAGAACATTGGCGTCGGCGTCTGGACTGAGTACGCGGGCTCACGGGATTTCTACATCGCAGACAACCTGTTTCTGGGCCGCGGTGACCGGATGCGGCTCGTCGGTGTCGGGACGGTTGCCGTGCCCTATGGGCCGGCCCCGCTGAAGAGTTACTTCGCCGTGAAGGTGTACGGGCCGGGACACGTGATCTGCCACAACGCGATCGCGTACTTTCACGACGGCGTGTGCATTTCAACGTATGGGACGCCGGAGCCGGATCCCGAGTGGCAGGCGTCCTCGATCGACATCCACAACAACGATTTTCACCTGCTCAACGACGACTTCGTGGAGGCCGACGGCGGGGTGCACAACATCCGCATTTTCAACAACCGCGGCGTCAACGCCTCGGATGGCGGTTTCAGCGCGCAGCCGGTCTTCGGCGGGCCGGCTTATTTCTACCGCAACCTGCTCTATCACCAGCCGACCGGATTCACCCTCAAGTTCACCGCCCGGCCCGCTGGGCTGTTCGTCTTCCACAACACGATCATCAGCGAGCTCATCATGCGCGATCCCTCATCGAACATCCACTATCGCAACAATCTGTTCATCGGCCGTGACACCCCTGGCCGCGGCGTGATGGGATGGGCGCAGGGAACTGCCCAGCACAGCTCCGACTACAACGGATTCCGGCCCAATCGCGGGGTCGATCGGCAGTACGCGTGGCTGGTCGAGCCGGCCGGGAACCCCAGCTATGAGCCCCGACCCGGGGACTGGACGTATTTTCGGACGCTCGCGGAGTTCCGGGCGGCCACCGGACAGGAGATGCATGGCATCGAAGTGGGCCTCGATATCTTCGAGTCCATGCGCCCGTCCGATCCGGCCAGGCGAAATGCCGTCTACCATGCGATGGACCTCAACTTCCGGCTCAATCCACGCGGCGCCGCCGTGGACGCCGGAACGCCTCTTCCCACGATTAACGATGGCTACGCCGGGAAGGCTCCCGATCTCGGCGCCCTTGAAGCGGGCCAGCCGGAACCCCGCTACGGTCCGCGGTGGCTGACGTGGATTCCCTTCTACCGCTAGGCTCAAGCCGATCTGCTTCGTGTTCGACTTCGCGCCGACGCGCGCGCTGCGGCGAAAAAACCGCGGGCCAGGGGGGGCGGCGGACCCCGATTGAAAATTGGAAATTGAGAATCTGTAATCGCAAATCGGGACGGTCGTTAGGAAGACGGTCGTAAGGGGTCGGGCCGTTACTTGTTAGCAGGTGGCCGGCTGCCTCTGCGTCCTCCGCGTCCTCTGTGTTCAAAATCGATTGGGTTTGGGCTGGCCCAAAGGAGTCATGCTAGGAACTGGGAAAAGCTGACCGACCGGATGGCAAATCGACCTAAAAGCCAGTGCTGCCGCAGAGGGGAGTTGAGGCCGGCCAAAGGGGTCATGCCGGGATTCGGGACAAAATAGGCTGACGCGCGGCTGAGTGGGAGTTGGTTGGAGGCGGAGCCAACCTGAAATGATCGTCAGCGCCGAATCGCTCGGTCCACCGCTACAACTCCGGTTCCCTCTGTAATCCGGCGTTTGTCCCGAATCCCGGCATGACCCCTTTTTACAAACCCCTCCTGTGGGAAGCGAACTTCGGAGTGTTGCTGCGCACGTAGCGCCCCTTGGTCACTGGATGACCGCTCTGTAGATGGTGCCACTTCACTCCGTCCCTCTTTTGCTCGACCAGATTGCATACAGCATGGTGTGCCGGACGTCCTCCGCGCACGGATAGCAGGTTAACTTGGACGACCAAACGTCCAGGGATAGGGACGAGAGACACTTCCGATCCGGCGCCCTCGCCGGCCCACCGTTCGCCCCCAGGCACAATCCTTCAGCTAAGAAAACAAAACCACTCCTTGAATAACTAAACCCAAAGCGAGCCCGCTTTCCGCTTGCTCACCTAGGCATCATAGCAGGGGCGCCCCTCGTCCGCGCCTCGATTAGCTTGTCTCGATTCTCGATATAGGGTTGCCCTGATTTGACGGACACGGGTTTGGGTTCAAAACGAAAGAACCCCATGAAGACCCAGATGAGGAAACCGTCTGCAGGAAAGTCCCATTTCACTGCGGAGTACAAGCAAGAGGCATTGCAGCATTGGAAGGAC
>CAINHV010000548.1 GCA_903848965.1 uncultured Opitutia bacterium
CGTGAAGGCCGCGTAGCCAATCGATCGCTGGAAGATTCGCAGATAAATCGGGTCGAAGATCCGCCGGTAGTTATCGAGCGAGAAACTGAACACCACGCGCCCGAGTTCATCCCGCTCGCAGAAGCTGTAGACGAGGAGAACGAGCGTAGGGATGACCACGAACAGGATCAGCCAGGCCAGCACCGGACCCAGGAGCAACCACGCCCGCCAGCGGGGATGGCGCGCACCCGCGGCCCCTGCTGCCGCGGCGCCGACCACCCCGGTTACGGGCAGAGCATCCACTGCCTAGCGTGCGCTCTTCAGATCGGTGACGAGCCGATCGATGTCCGCGGCGGCCCGGCCGATGTCGCGGAACGTCTCGAGCTTCGCCCCGGCCGGCGGATAGCTGGCGGGATTCGCCAGGGCCTCGGCCGACAGCAGCTTCCGGGCTTCCGCATTCGGATTGGTGTAGGGGAAGGCATCGGAGATCAGCTTCGAGACTTCGGGCCGCAGGATGTAATTGATCAACTGATGCGCCGCCTCCTTGTGCTTCGCGCTGGCGGGAATCGCCAGGACGTCGATGAACTGGTGGGCACCCTCGGCGGGAATCGTGTAGCGGAATTTCTGATCCGTGTTCCAAAGGATCGCGGCCTCGCCGCTCCAGACGATCCCGAGATCGACGTCACCGTTGAGCAGCGCGGTCTTGGGGCTGTCCGAATCGAAGACCTTCACGAGCTTCACCCATTCGGCGAGGACGGGCTTCACCTTCGCGAGGTTCGCGGCGTTGATCGTGTTGATCGGCGCGCCCTGGGAGTAGAGGGCCCACGTCACCAGTTCGCGGCTGTCGTTGAGGACGACGATCCGCTCCTTGAAGCGCGGCTGGAAGAAATCGCGGTAACCGGTCACGGGCGTCTTCACCTTCTCCGTGTTCACAACGATGCCGACGGTGCCGCTCATGTAGGGCACCGTGAAGCGCCCCTCGGGATCGTGGGGTTGCCGGCGCATCGCCGCATCGAGGTTCTTCAGGTTCGGGAGCTTGGCGGCGTCGAGCGGGGCGAGGAGCTTCTGCCGAATCATGACCTCCGCCGTGTAGTCCGACGGCTGGACGAGATCGTAGTTGCTACCGCCGGCGACCAGCTTCGCTAGCAATTCCTCATTCGAGGAATAGGTCTCGAAGTTCACCTTGATGCCCGTGGCCTTGGTGAAGCCGTCGAGGACGGCCTGGGGGACGTACTCAGACCAGCCGAACAGATTCAGCTCCTCCGCCGCGCGCGCCGGTTGGCTGAGCACGAGGACGAAGAGCGAGAGGGAGAAACAAGCACGCAGGTTCATGGGAGGGGAAAGAGGGTGCGCTTAGCGACTGAGTTTTTTCAGGTGGGCGGAGAAGATCACGGCGGCGATCGTGGCGATGACGAACAAAACGGAAAGCGCGTTGAGCATTGGATTCAGACCGACCTTGGCCATGCCAAAAATGCGCAACGGCAGCGTCGCGGAGGCCGCGCTGGCGGTGAAGAACGTCACGATCAGTTCGTCCCACGACAGCGTGAACGCCATCAGTCCACCGGCGACAATCGCCGGCCGCAGGCCCGGGAGGATCACCAGCCAAAACGCGCGCCACGGGGTGGCCCCAAGATCCATCGCCGCCTCCTCGAGCGAGGGATCGAGACCCTGCAACCGGGCCTGCACCGCCAGCAGCACAAAGGGAAAGCTGAAGGTGACATGGCCGATAACCACCGTCGTGAAGCCCAGCGGCATCCCGACGGTCGCGAAGAACACCAGCAGGCTGATGCCCATCAGGATCTCCGGCATTACCATCGGCACCGCCGCGAGCGTCCGAATCGCCGGGGCGCCCCGGAAGCGATATCGAAACAGCAGCCAGGCCCCCAGGGTGCCCAGGACCACGGAGATCGCCGTGGTCAGCACGGCGATGACGAAACTGTTTTGCGCCGCCCGCAGCAGCGGCGCATTGGACCAGACAGCGCGGTACCACTCGAAGGTGAAGCCCGTCCAGCGCACGTTGAGCCGCGACGCATTGAACGAATAGGCCGCGAGGACCAGGATGGGCAGATAAAGGAAGACCAGCACGCCGGCCGTCCAGACCCGGAAGATTCCGTCACGAATCCGCAGTCCAGACTGGAACCTGGCCGATGAGGGCAACGCCATACGAGCGGAGGATTCCCGATCCGCCGCCTCCTTCGCAAGTCTGCAGCGAAGCCGGTGCGTGGCTGGTGTAGGGCTGCCGCTCGTCGGCAGGCCCTGATTTCTGGACCGGAGACGGGCCCGGCGGCGAGCACCGGCCCTCCATCGATGCACGACCCGGCTCAGGGGGCCGGCGCGGACTCACTGCTTGCCGCGCCGCAGCCGGTTGAAGAGTTCCATCGCCCTGTCCCCTACTCCGCTCTTCTCCAGCGCGATGGCGGCGAGTTGGTCGTTCAACTCGCTCGTGTCCGGCTTGCCCAGCGTACCGGCCACCTTGAGCGGCAGCGTGCAGGCCGCGTAGCCCAGCTCATCCGTCGGCTCACCGAGCACACCCACATAGCGCAACAGTTCCGCGTGGTGTCCAGCCGATGCCGATGACGCTGCGTTTATAGCGGAGCGTGAGCTCCCTATTAACGAGCAAGCGGATTAAGGGTAGGTATTTCATGAGGGTTTAAGGGTATCGGGTATGAACTGGCACCTGTGCATGCTCAAAGTGAATTTGTCAGGAAAAGGCTTTAGGGTTTGGGCATGAGAAAACAGTGGGCTGCTGGCCTAATCGCTGCCGTAGTGGGCTTAACAGCTCTGGGCTTAGCACCTGCCTATGCAGTTGATGAGCGTGTTATCGATGTTGTTGAGGTGACGTGGACAGGAGCTCCAGCACCTGCTGGTGATGCCAAGAAG
>CAINHV010000549.1 GCA_903848965.1 uncultured Opitutia bacterium
ATGCGGGGTTCCCAGGGGGGGCGCGGCGTGGAACTCGTCGGGACGGACTTCAAGGAGGTGAAGCTTCGGTTTGCCGACGGCAAGGAAGTGCCGGCGCGGTTTGTGTTGAAGGACGTCGATCTCGATCTCGCTTTCATCGCGCCCGAGACGCCACCGGAGAAGGATTATCCCGCGGTGAAACTGGAGGAGGCGGCCGAGGGCGCACCGCTGGATACGTTCTACTATGTCGCCCGGGCCCCCAAGACGCTGCAACGCGTCCCGCTCATTCGGGAAGTGGCGATCGCCGGGGTGGTGGAGCGGCCGCGGCGCTTTTACCTGATGACCGAGCAGTCGCCGGGCACCCCGGTGTTCAATGCCGCGGGCCGGATACTTGGGATCACGTTGCAGAATTTCGCGAACGGCCGTCGCACCGGCTACGTCGTGCTGCCCGCGGCGGACATTGCGGAAATGGCCAAGCAGGCGGCGGCCGCGGCGGCCAAGTAGCAGGGCGGGAGGGGCGCTGAACCAACTTCAGATCTCCGCGATTCCGGAGCCAGGCACGTACGCGCCCATGGCTGGCCTGTTGGCGCTGCGTCTCGCAGTCTGGACGCGTCGTCGTCGGGTCCAAGCGGCCTAATCGCCGCTTTCAGCGTGGCGTGATGGCGCCGGAGTAAAATCTCTCTCATTCCGGGCGGCCCAGCGGCCGCCCTTTTTGTTGTCGGGCACGGTGCGCCGAAAGTAGCGCCGGTCTTCGACCGGCGGAGAACGTGGGATGTTTTGCCGTTCGCCGGTTTTCGACCGGCGCTACTTGCGGCCGGCGCTACCACGCGGCCGACAGAGCGTCACTTCGCCGACGCCGGACCATCCGCAATCAGCTTGTACAGGAGTTGCTTGAATTTCTTCAGATCGAGCGGCTTCGTCAGGTGTTCGTCCATTCCTGACTCAAGGCATTTCTCGCGGATGCCTTTGCCGATCGAGGCGGTGAGGGCGATGATGACCGTGTGCTGCCCCGCCGGTTCGGCCGCGCGGATCCGCCGAGTCGCGGTGTAGCCATCGATATCAGGCATCTGAAGATCCATCAGGATCGCGTCGAAGCGCTGGCGCGCGGCGAGTTGGACCGCCTCTTCGCCGCCGCTGGAAAGTTCGGGCTCGAAGCCGTTGCGCCGGAGGAAAACTTCGAGGAGGAAGCGATTCGTCTCCATGTCGTCGACTACCAGCACGCGGGGTGGGCGGGTCGGTGTCGCGGGCCTCTCGGGTTCGGGGGCGGCCGGCTCCGGGGTCAGGACCACGGTTGAAACGGGAATCGAGAAGGAAAACTCCGAGCCCTGGCCGGGTTTGCTTTCCACGGTGATCCGACTGCCCATCAGCCCGACCAGCCGCTGGCAGATCGCCAGGCCCAGCCCGGTGCCGCCATACCGCCGCGTCATCGAGGTGTCGGCCTGCATGAACTTCTGAAAGATCTGGTCGAGCTTGTCCTCGGCGATGCCGATGCCCGTGTCGCGCACGCGAACGGCGAGCAGGCCGTGGGACGGGTCGTTCTCCGCCGGCAACCACTGGAGGAAGACGGTGATGGAGCCGCGCGGCGTGAACTTAATCGCGTTGTCGACGAGATTGACGAGAATCTGGTGGAAGCGAAGCGGATCGCCGGCGACCAGGAGGGGCCCCGCCAGTTGGGCCTCGAAGCGGAGTTCGAGTTTTTTCTCCATCGCCCGGCCGCTCAACAACCGGAGGACCTCGTGGGCCGTCTCCG
>CAINHV010000550.1 GCA_903848965.1 uncultured Opitutia bacterium
ACGATGACGAGGTTGTGCGGCATGACATCGGGATTCTCGAAGATGATTTCGAACGACTTCCCGGCCGGCACCACGATGCGCGGCGTGTCGAAGCGCATCAGCTCGGGCACCGCGCGAATGACGAAGACCGGCACGCGCAGGCTGCCGATGGTCCGGCGCAGGGTCTCGGATTCGCTTCCGGGTAACGTGCCGGCGAGTTCGTCCGCAATCTGGATCGTGCCCACGTAGTCGCGCCCGGTGCGCTCGCCGGGCACGGAGCGCGCCGCCCATTCGGTGAGGGCGCGCGCGGTGCTCGCGACGGCCGCGGCGGGCCACGACGCACGCGGAATCGCATTGAGCGCCTCGGCGGCCGCCGGGATTTGCTCACCGCGGCCAATCATCGCGGCGAGGGTGCCGAACATCGCCGCGGGATCGCCGCGCGTCGAGACGAGCGCCTTGATCGCGTCGCGCTGGATGGCGCCCACGACATGGTCGGGACCGGGAATGGCCGCGACGTTTTGGGACAGGAACGCCGTGAGCTTCGCGAAGGCGCTGGCGCGCAGCGCGGCGTCGGGGATCAGCGGGATGACGAGGAACGCGACCGCATTGGGCGTGGCAGATCCGGTGGTGCCGGCCCAGAGCGCGTCGAGCGATCCATCCGCGATCGAGATCGCGGCCCAGGCGAAGTTGCGGGCGTCGCCGTTGTCGCCGGTGGTGAGCTTGACGAGCGCGGCCCGCTGGGCGCGCAGGGCTGCGGCCGGTTGCGCGATCAGCAGACGGCCGACGCCCTTGAAATCGAGTTCCAGTGGCGAGGTGAGCGTGGTGAGGAGCAGCGAGATCGTCGGGACCGAGCGGTGGCGCGCGAGAAGATCCAGCGCCTCGGCGCGCACGGCGTCGGACACCCCGGCACGGCTGAGCAGATTTTCGGCGACATCCGGGGTGCGCGGCAGCTTCAGGATGTCCTCGAGCCCGAGGCTGCGCAGCAGGTAGCGCGTGCTGTCGGCATCGGCGCCTGTGAGTTGAACGCCGTCGGTGATGCTCTTGCTCCAGTAGGGACGCAGCTGGCGCAGGGTTTCGGCGAGCGTGTAGTCGAGATAGTAGTCCACCGGGCGCTTCGCGGCGGCGAGGGCGATGCTGGTCGCATCGACCGAGGGAAAGAAACTGGCCGCCCGCACCGCGTGAAGCCGGACGCGCGGACTCTCGTCGGTCGCGAGGCGCTGCAACAACGCCAGGGCATTCGGCACGCGTTCGCGCCAGTACGAAATCACCCGCGTGGCGGCGGCGCGGGCGTCGGCATTGGGCAGACCCAGGACGCGATCCAGCAGCGCGAGATCGACGACGTTGTGCCACTGATGGACCCAGAGGGCCTCGGTGAGATGATGCGCGTAGTCCGGATCCGCGGGATTCAGTGCGGCGATCCAGGTCTTCACGGCCGCGATCACCGGGGCCGCGTCGTGGCGGCCGAGTTCCACCTTGGCCAGGTTGCGAATGTGATTCTCCCGCCGCTTCAATAGTTCGAGCAGGGCGGGAATGGGCTGGCCGTGGATGGCGGGTTGCGGCGCCAGCGCGCGGCCTTCGTGGGTGATGCGGTAGATCCGGCCGTGGACATGATCGCGGTTCGAATCGCGCAGATGGCTCTGCAGGTGACCGATCAGCGGATTGTGCCAGTCGATCAGATACAGCGCGCCGTCGGGTCCGACGCTGAGATCGATCGGGCGGAAGTTCGGGTCGCTCGACGAAAGGATGTCCGGGAGTCGCTCGCCACCGAGACCGGAACCCTCGTCGATGGGCTTCACGCGATAGACGCCCTGGAAGCCGATGACATTCGGGTTGAGAAAATTGCCCCAGAACTCGGCGGGGAAATGCGCGCTCGTGAGGATGATGCTCCCGGCCGAGGGCCGGGACGGGCGGTCCCAGAAGATTTTCATCTTGGGATGCTTCGCCGGGTAATCGATCCGCCCGCTGAACGCTGCGCCGAAGTAGGTGTGGTTGTTCGTGGCGTCGGTGATGAGATCGTTGCCCCAGTAGTCGAAGGCCCGCCCGTGCGGGTTCATGAAGTTGTAGGAGGCGTAGGTCTCGAACTTGGCGGTGAGCGGCTCGTAGCGGTAGATCGCGCCGTCGATGTTGCGGACCGGGCCGGTGATCGACTCGACCTGGGTGCGGTGAAACACGCCGTCGCTGAGGAGAATCGCTCCGCCCGGCTCATAGATCAGCGAGTTGGCGGTGTGGTGCGAATCGGCTGAGTCGAGGCCCATCAGCACGCGTTCCTTCCAGTCGGCCTTGCCGTCGCCGTCGGTGTCGCGGACGAACCAGAGGTCGGGTGCCTGCACGAGCAGGATGCCGTCCTTGAAGAACTGGAAACCCGTCGGGCAGTTCAGGCCGGTGAGATAATTGGTGCACTTGTCGGCGCGCCCGTCGCCGTCGGTGTCCTCGAGGATCAGGATGCTGTCGCCCTGCGCGGAAGTCGGTGTGCGCTCGGGGTAGTTGGGCCAGACCGCGACCCAGAGCCGGCCGCGGGTGTCCCAGTTCATCTGCACCGCTTTCGCGAGTTCGGGGAATTCCTTCTCACTGGCGAAGACGTTCACCTTGAGGCCGGGGGAGATCGTCATCTTGGCGATGGCCTCCTCGGCGCCGAGAAATTCATACGTGCCGTCGGGCTTGGAACCGGGCTTGTTCGTGCCGATGGGGGTGACCGCGGGGAGCGGGAGTTCCTCGACCGGCTCGCGGCTGCCGCGGGCCGTGGCCCAGACGCGGCGCTCGAGGTTGGCGGTCATGACATCGCGCTGGCTCATCTCCTCCTGCATCACCTGGATGTTGGTGATCTTCGGGGCGTCCGGAGTGGAGACGTAGGCGATCTTGGAGCGTTCGCCGTAGATGTTGTAGCCGTCCATTGTCCGATACCGCGAATGCCACAGGTCGCTCTTCGCATTCACCACGGTGCGGAGGCTCGCGAGGTCGCCGGTTGGGGCGGGCTGACCGAAGACCTGCGGAAAGATTTTCGCGATCAACTTCGCCTCGCCGGCCTCGGAGAGGTGCACGCCATTGATGGTGAGCGGCTGGCCCGAGCGCGCGGCCTCGGCGTAGAGTTCCTGCGAGGGTCGGAAGAGATCGACGAAGGTTACGCCGGCCTGGTCGCGGGCGATCTCGGCCATCGCGGTGGTGTAGAGCGCGAGATTCGCATTGGTCGCGGCCGGCAGCTCGTAGTTGGAATCCGGATGCCGCTCCGCCGCGATCGGCGAGAACAGGACGATGCGCGGCGCCCCGAGCCCGTTGTAACTCTTGGCGCGGGTCTCACGGAGGAACTGCTCGAGCTCCTCCTTGAACCGCGTGAGCCCACCGGGACCCTGAAAGGATTCGTTGAAGCCGAAGAACGCAAAGATCACGCCGGCCTGGACGCGCGCGAGCCATTCGTCGGGCGTGCCGAAATCCTTCGAGCGGGCGCGGGTCACGATTTCGTCGCCGGGCACCGCGAGGTTGCGGACGACGAGCCCGTGCTGCGGGTTCGTCGCGTGGATCATCGTCTCGAGCCAGCCGTGGTGCTGCATCCGGACGGCGAGGGCGTTGCCGACGATCGCGACATGCTCGCCGGGATTGAAGGTGAACGGTGCCGGTGCGGCGGCCCGAGGTGCGGCTGCCGGCGTGGCCCGCGCCGGGCTAGCCGCGACGGGGGCGGGCAGTCCCGCCGGCAGCACTTTGCCGAGGGCATGGTCCGAGGGACGCAGGCCGCGGCGGTAGCCCTTGAAACCGTACATCGACGGCGAATAGGGATCGACGTAGCGGACGTCGGCCATCGCGGGCACGTCGAGGCCCAGTCCCCCATAGACGCCATTGACCACCAGCCGGCGCAGGTCGGCGCTTTCGAGATCGGTCGCGGCACCCATGGTCGTGCAGAGGATTCGATTCTCGCGGCCGGCTTCGTTCCGATGGAGCCGCGTCCAAGCGATCGGCATCATGGGCGAGTTGACCGGCTGGGACGCCTGATCGCTCTTGCGCGGCTTGACATGATCGGCCGGCGCGTCGCCGGGATTCATGCCCTTCAGGACCGCGCCGCGGAGGAGGATCGTCGCGTCGGCGGGCGGATAGGCTTCGTAGACGTCGCTGTTGCCGAAGATGCTCGTGACGCCGCGAAGCAGCGGATGGCCGGCGGCGCCGGGTTCAATGACGGCGCGGGTGGCCTCGAACTTGTGGCGGCCCCAGTGCGAGACCCATTCCTCGCCGAGGACGCGTTCGCCGAAGGTCGTGAAGTCCCGATAGGCGCCGGACTCGATCTTGAAGGCATGGGTCGAGGTGCGGAGGCCGATGATCGGGACGCCGCGTCGGTAGGCGTCGACGAAGTGTTTCATCGTCGCATCGGGCCAGGCGCGGAAGCGCAGGCTCATGATGATCACGTCGGCCGTGTCGAGGGCCTCGGCGCCGGGGAGCGAGGCGACGTTGTCGGGATTGATCGTGCCGTCGGGATCGAGCGCGAAGAGGACCGTGCATTTGAAGCCATGGCGCTGGCTCAGGATTTTCGCCAGCATGGGGAGGGCCTCCTCGCTGCGGTATTCCTCGTCGCCGGAGAGCAGCACGACGTGCTTGCCCGAGCCAGGGGTCGGGGGTGTCAGCACCAGGGTTGATTGCGCCGCGGCGACGGAGACCAACGACAGCAAGAGGAGCAGGGAGTGGAAGAAAAGGCGTTGGATCACAGGGAGGGTAGATCGATGGGGCGTGTCCACGGGCGCGACACTTCGGAGGGGAGAGGCATTCTCCATGCGGTTGGGCGGGAGGCAAGTCGCGGAACGCCTGCAAGCCTGGAGGGCCGAGCTCCGTCGAGGCCGAATTCCTCCGATCGGG
>CAINHV010000551.1 GCA_903848965.1 uncultured Opitutia bacterium
GCGGCATCGGGCCGTCGGCGGCGGAAACAACGAGGATGGCGCCATCCATTTGGGCGGCACCGGTGATCATGTTCTTGACGAAATCGGCGTGACCGGGGCAGTCGACGTGCGCGTAGTGACGCTTGGCCGTCTCGTACTCCACGTGCGCCACGGCGATGGTCACCGTCTTGGTCGCGTCGCGAACCGTACCGCCCTTGGCAATATCGGAATAGGCCTTAACCTCGGCGAGACCCTTGCGGGCCTGCACCGCGAGAATTGCAGCGGTCGTGGTCGTCTTACCGTGGTCAATGTGGCCGATGGTACCAACGTTGACGTGCGGTTTCTTGCGTTCGAATGAGGCTTTAGCCATGGGAGACGGATGTTTGGGTGATGATGAAAGTGACCTCTGATTTAACGTCGTAGAAGCCTGAACCGACGAGCTTTCTGACCCTGGAGCCCAGAAACGGATTCGAACCGTCGACCTCCCCCTTACCAAGGGGGTGCTCTACCAACTGAGCTATCTGGGCAGAGTAAGACAGTGCCAAAAAATGAAAAGAGCCGGTGAAAGTGCAACCCGCCGTTTCCACCGTCAACAGCAAATTGGCCGAATCATCAAAAATCTCATGGACCGACTATGATTCGATAAAAACCCGGCGGCAGACGCTCTCCAATTCGATACGTCTGCGCAAGGTACTTCCGAAAATAAGTGTTCACTTCCTCGACTCTAGAATCCTCGGTGATCACGAGCGGACCAACGAGCCCAGCCGGGTCAACCGCGGCGAGGAATTCCATCGGTTGCCAAGCCTTCGTGGTCGGCGGAGCCGCCTCGGCCGGGAGGGTCTCGGCCAACACGGTGCGCCCGGTGCCCGTGGCCACGACCTCCACAAAACCGCCCCGCAGCGGAAGGGCGGTGACCTTCGTCTCGATTCGTCCGAAGCCCACCAGCATTCCGCCGCCGGGGTCCACGGCCAACACGTCCTCCGCCTTCGCCTGGCCCGGGGGCTTACCATTCAAACTCACGATCGGCGGCAAATCAGCTGTGATGTTCAGGCCGGCCTCGCCGATGCTCAGTTTCGGGGGATCGTTGTCCAGGAACGTCTTCGCGGGCTCGCGGCGGGGCAATTCGCGCGCGGCGGCGTTAAGTTCAGTCGGGAGAAAAAGCGGCGTGGTGTCATGCATCACGGCCTGCTCATGCAACACCCGATTGGCGTCATCCTGCCGAATCAAGGTAAGACCCGCTTTTCGGGCAGCGGCCGGGACCTCCGGTGGCAACGGCAGCGTGGGCTGGAACGCCAGGGTCATGACGAGGAGCGCAGCCCCGCCCCCGGCGGCGGCGACCGTCCATCTTTGCCCGGCCCCTGTGACTGCGCCGGCCATTCAGCGTCCGCCGTTCGGTCGCGACGGCTCGGGCTCAACCGCCGCGGATAACACGCGTCTGAATCCCGCCTCCACGGCGGCGTTCGCGATCTGGGCCAGGAGTGAAATCGGCACTGCCCTCCCCACCCGTACCACCAGAACCGGCTCACGATGCTTCCGCGCCTCCTCCCTCAACCAGTCCTGCAACTGCTCTAGCGTGCGCAGGCCATCGGCAAAAATCTGCCCGGAGTCGGTCACGCTCACGACGCTGGTGGGCGCCGCGGCCGCCGCCTCGGCGCCGGTCGCGGCCGGCAGTTCGAAATTGAGCGGCATGCCAGGCGCAAGGACGAAGGGCGACCCGAAGAGGGCAAAGAAGAGCCCAATCAGCCCGGCGTTCACGTAGAAGAGCCAGTCGAAGTGGCGCGGTTCCGGCCGCAGCCGCGCCGCCAAGTCCAGCGGGCGTGTGATCATTTTCGAACCACCACTTCGCCCACGGGCAAGTCGCCACCCTGTCTCTCGCCCCGATAGTCGGTGAGAAGGTATTTCATGATCTCGTTGCCGGACCATTCGACATCGCGGACGATTGCGCGGACGCGCCCACTGAGGAAGTGATGCGCCAGGTGGGCCGGGACGGCCAGCATGAGGCTCGCCGCCGTCGCCAGGAGCGCCTGCCACATCCCGTGCGAGAGCCGATCCGCCATGGCATAAGGTCCGGCCTGTTCAAATGCGCGAAACGTCGAAATCAGGCCGAGAATCGTCCCGAGCAACCCGACCAGCGGGGCGACCTGGGCGATGGCCGCAAGGGCCCCGATCCTCCGCTCGAGCGCCGGCAACTCGACGATGGCCGCCTCCTGGACATGGAAACGCATGGCCTCAGCGGGGTCATCCGCGTGCAGCAGCGCGGCCTTCACCACCGCCGCGACGGGGCCGGGCGTTTCCTCGCACACGGTCAGGGCTTCGATCAGCCGCCGTTTTCCGAGGATGTTCTTCACCCCGTCCACGAACGCCTTCGCGCGAATCTGCCCGCGATGCAGGTAGAGCGTGCGCTCGATAAACAGCATCACGCCGAGGACGCCGAGCGCGAGCAGCACCCAAAGGATGGCGCCGCCCTGAGCGAAGACACTGGAATCAAACCCGGACATAATGGTGGGAGCCAACGGAACCGGACGAACTCATCGGCGAGCCGGCGGTGGATTGGGTGTGGTGGGCATTAGGTGGATTCGGCGGCTGAAATCTACCGCGAAATTACAACTTCGCCGCCGGGATCCCCAGGCGCACCAGGCTGGCCTTCGCGACCGCTTCGAAATGACCAAGCTTCCGCTCGAGGAGGAGTTGATACACGCGCTTGGCTTCGTCGAGCCGCTGCTGTTTCTCGAGGACCTCCCCGAGGCTGAGCAACGTGGTCGCCAGCCAATAAGGCCGCTTGGCGCCCCGCTCGATCCCTTGGTGGTCATTGATCAGAAACGGCGTCACCACATCCCACCAGACGCCGATGGCGCGATCGATCTCCCCGCGCCATTCCAAGAGGAGCCCGAGGTTGTATCCGGCTTCCACCCGGACGTCCGGCGGGGCATCCACCCGGTCCCGTAGCTCCTCGAACTTCAGCCGCGCAATCTCGGCATGGGCCGGATCCGTCAGCCGCTGCGCGTGGTGCGTTTGCGCCAGCCGCAACTGCGCCAAGACGACGTCAGGCCGGCGCGGATACCGAATGACGAGGTCCTCGTAGGCCCGCTGCGCCCGGGGAAAGTCGTTGAGTAGCCGGAAGAGGTCCCCCTGTTTCAGCCGCGCCGCAAAGACCAGGTCCACCTGATCGGCCGCCGCGGCGCTGCTCACGAGTTGCTCGATTCGCCGGTTGGCCTCCTCGAAGTTCTTCTCGCCGCGCAGGCGCTCGGACAGGATCGCCAGCTGAAACAGCGCATAGGGCACATAGACGCTCTTCGCGTAAGCCGGGTTGTCGGTCAGGCTGGTGAGCCGCAACTGGGCCTCCCCGATCTTGTCCTGGTCCGCATAGTAGCCCGCCTCGATCAGGTACGAATAGATCGCGGCGTCGGCGGCGGGAAATTCGGCCCGCAACCGCTTGAACGAATCCAGCGCCGCCGGCTCCCGTCCCGAGGCGAGCTCGGCCCGCGCCTGCAGGAGGATCAGGTCGCTCGCAATTTCCTTCTTCAGCGCGTCATCGACGGCCAGCGCCGCCGGCGCCATCGCTTCGACTAGGCTGAGCGTCTGGTTGTAGTCTCCGGCCTCGAAGGAGAGCCGCGCCTGCAGCCAGACCATCCGGGCCTTGAGTTCAGCCGGGAGTGCCGCCGGGATCGTGTCGCGGGAGCCGCTTCCGAGCAGCATTGTGACGCGCCCGTAAGCTTCGGCCGTGAGCCCCTGCAGCCGCAGCGAACGGGCGAGGTACCACTCGGCCTGCCAGCGATTTTCCAGGTCAAAGGCCGGGTCGGATTCCAATTCGTCGAGCACCGCCGCGGCCCGCCCTGATCCCGCATTGATCTCTGCGACCACGCGCTGGAACATCAACTCCCCCAGCTTGCGCGTCTCGAGACCGGCGGGGCGCTCGCGCAGGACAGCCGCATAGGCATCGGCCGCGGACCGATAATCCTCCGCGCGAAACCACGCCTCCGCCTCCAGCACGCCGAGGTCGGCGCGCGCGGGGCCGGCCGTCGCCGTCAGCTCGGCGCGCGCTTTGCGGGCGTTGTCGGCCACCGTGCGATAGCGCCGCTGCTCCCACGCCGACTGCGTCAGGACACCGAAGGCGTGCGCCCGCAAGGGCGATCCCGGAAACTCGTTGAGCAACGCATTCGCGTCACGCTCCGCCTGCACGTAATCGCCCTCCGCCAGCGCAAGCTGGGCCCGGTAAAAGAGCAGGCTCTCCCGAATCGGATGCGGTGGCACGACGCCGATCAGCCGGTTGAGTTCCGCGCGGAAGTGCCCGCGCTCCGGCTCCGCCCGGGACGCCTCCGTCAGCAACTGGAGCGCCTGCCGCTGGCGCTCGGGATCGCGTCCGCTGGCCAGCAACTGCATCAGCGCGTTGCGCCCGAGACCGTTCCGGGTCCGATCACCAATCAGGCCGAGATCCAACCGCAGCTTGTCCCACCAAACCCGCTCCTGCGGCAGGAGCATCAGGAGCTCGGCCTGGAGGAAGTTGACCGCCTCGCCCCGGCGGCCGAGGAGATACAGTGCGACCGCATGCGCCTCGGCGTACGCATAGCCGAGCTGCGTGCCCTTGAATCGATCATAGTTCTCGCGGCCAGCCTTGAGATCCGCGTCCGACTTGACCCCAAAGAGCTGCAGCCGCACCTGCTCGGCCGCGAGTTGAAACCGGGCCTTCGCCAGCTCGGTCGTCGCCGCCGCCTCGGCCATGAGGTAATGCCGGTTGGCCTCCGTCATATTTCGCACTGGCGCGGTGTCCCACAGGGCGCCGGCCAGAAACCAATACCACGCGCGATCCGGGGGCGGCAAATCACCTTCCTTGACCCGGTCCCACGCCGCCTGCGCGGTCTCGCGCCGTTTCAATTGCAGGGCCGCGAGGCCGGCCCGCAACTGCCAGGCCGGCCCATGCGGCTCCGGCAGGCCCGCGAGCGCCTGCTCCGCCTCGTCCGCCCGTCCGGCATCGAGCAACGCGGTCGCCAGCGCCAAGGTCAGCATTTCCCGATCCTCGCCCGGCGCCTCCAGCATCTGCCGATACAGGCCCGCGGCCACCGACGACAATCCGAGGTTGTGCGCCCGACTCGCCGATTCGATTCCGAGGGCGCGCTGGGCCGCCGACTGCCCCGCCGCGGCCACCACCAGGGGCGTCGGCGGCGCCAGCCGATCCTGCCCGCGCAGGGGCGCGACCGCCAGGGCGAGAATCGCCAGGACCAGATACGCCGAAAGAAATTTCCCGGAGTCGTTCACGAAGCTCCTGATTTTGCTGGTGACGGCGGGAACAATCAATCGCGTTGTCAGAGTTCCTCCTCGCCGCCCGTGCCACGGGACGACAAACTTCCGTGCGGTTTCGTTCCCTTCGCTCTCCCCCATGACTACCTCGCTTGTCGTCCTTGGCGCTCTCCTCCTCTTCGCAGTCATCGTCGTTTTCTGGATCGTCGGCATCTACAATGGCCTCGTCGGTCTGCGGAACCGGCTCAAGAACGCCTTCTCCCAGATCGACGTCCAGCTCAAGCGCCGCTACGATCTGATCCCGAACCTGGTCGAGACCGCCAAGGGTTACCTCAAGCACGAGCGCGAAACTCTCGAGGCCGTGATCAAGGCCCGTAACATTGCCCAGGCCGCGGCCCAGTCGGTCGCCACCAATCCCGCCGATGCCGGCACCATGAAGAGCCTCGTCACCGCCGAGGCCGGTCTGGCCGGCGCGCTCTCCCGGCTGATGGTCGTCGCCGAGCAGTATCCAGATCTCAAGGCCAACCAGAACATGATGCAGCTCACCGAGGAGCTCACGTCGACGGAGAACAAAGTCGCCTTCGCCCGGCAGGCCTACAACGACAACGTCATGACCTACAACACCAGCCGCGAAGTCTTCCCCCATGTGGTGTTGGCCGGCCTGTTCGGATTCCAGCCCGCCGAAGCTTTCCGAATCGAGGAAGCCGCCGAGCGGAACGCGCCCAAGGTCAGCTTCGGCTGATGTAATTTTCGATTTCGGGTTCTCGATTTCCGATCTTCAAGGTCGCTCACCCGTCTGCAGCGCGCCCTGGCGACCGCGCTCCTTGAGAATCGAAAAGCGAGAATCCAAAATCGAAAATCCCCCGATGGACTTTTTCGAAGCCCAGGCCCGCGCCCGCCAGCGCACCTCGCGGCTCATTGGCTTGTTTGGCTTGGCCGTCATCGGCACCGCCCTCGCCGGCTACTTCGCCGCCATCCTGATCCTGGGGCAGATCTCTCCGCGCACGGCCCAACTCGAAGCGGACTACTGGAGCTATCAGCAGACCGCGAACTGGACCGATACCGCCGCCGCCACTCGCTGGTGGGATCCTGGCCTGTTCGTCGGCATATTTTTCGGGACGAGTATCGTCGTGGCGGTCGCCGCTCTCTTCAAATGGCACCAGTTCAGTGCCGGCGGGAGCGCCGTGGCGGAGAGTGTGGGCGGCCGCCTGATCGATCCACAGACCATCGACGCCGCCGAACGCCGCCTGCTCAACATCGTCGAGGAAATGGCCATCGCCTCCGGCACCGCCGTGCCCGCCGTCTACCTGCTGCCGGACGAGACCGGCATCAATGCGTTCGCGGCGGGGCTCACCACCAGTGACGCCGTGGTCGCCGTCACCCGCGGTGCGGTCCAGAAGTTGACGCGGGACGAGCTTCAGGGCGTCGTCGGCCACGAGTTCAGCCATATCCTAAATGGCGATATGCGGATGAATCTTCGCATCGCCGCGATCGTGTTCGGCATCCTCGTGCTGGGCCTCGCCGGCCGCGGCATCCTCTGGTCGCTCCGCGGGATGCGCTCCCGGGGCAAGGGCTCCGGCGGCGTGGTCGCCGGGGTCCTGCTGGCCGGGATTGCGCTGCTGATCGTCGGTTACGTCGGCTACTTCTTCGGCCGACTGATCCAGGCGGCCGTCTCGCGGCAGCGCGAGTTCCTCGCTGACGCGGCCGCGGTCCAGTTCACGCGCAACCCGGCGGGCATCGCCGGCGCGCTGAAGAAAATCGGCGGCTTCGCTTTGGGCTCGTCCCTCCAATCCCACCGAAGCACCGCCATCGGTCACTTCTTTTTTGCCCAGGCCTTTCGGTCCGGTCTCACCGGTTGGTGGTCCACCCACCCACCGCTGGCGGAGCGCATCCGCGCAATCGATCCTGGATTCGACGGTCGGATGTATGAGCCCCCGGAAACCGTCAACGTCGCCCAGGAATCCTTCGTTTCGGCGGGCCTGGCTGGTCCGGCTCGAGCCGCCCCAGCACCACTCGCCCAACCACCGCCGGTCCCGAGCGTCCGGCTTCCGGTCGCCGGGCTGTTTGCCAGCAACCATCTCACGGCCGCCCAGCTCGCCAATGCCCAGACGTTGCTCCAATCCACGCCGCCGCTGCTCCGGGCCTCCGCCCGGACCCCGGCGAGAGCCAGCGTACTAATCTACGGCCTGTTGCTGGATCAGGACCCGCTGATCCGGGCCCAGCAGCAGGCTCTCGTGGCGCGTCTTGCGGGAACCGAAGCAGCGACCCGGCTTGAGCGGCTGCAGCCGGAATTCTCGACCCTGGGCCCGGAGCACAAGCTGCCTCTCCTCCAACTGGCACTGCCGGCGATCAAGACGCTGAACCCCGAGGCCATGGCCGCCTTCCTCGGCCTACTCGACGAACTGGTCCACGCCGATCAGCGCGTTTCCGTCTTCGAGTTCACCCTGCAGAAGGTGACCGCGCGCATTCTTGAGCTCAACCGGGCGCCCACGTCCGCCGGCAGCCAGATTCATTCGTTCACTGCTGTCGCCACGGAGATCTCCGCCGTCCTGTCCGCGCTCGCCCACGCCGCCGGCAGCACGCCCGGGGACGCCCGCTCGGCGTTTGACCGCGGCGTGACCCAACTCCGGGTCGCGGGCCCCGCCTTGAATTTCCTCGCCCCGGAGGCCTGCGATTTCGCCATGGTCGAGCGCGCACTCGACCGGCTGGCCTGCACCTCCGGCGGGATCCGGCAACGCATCCTCATCGCCGCCGGACAGGTCGCCGCCCAGGACGGCGTGATGCGAGTGACCGAATACGAACTGCTGCGCGCGTTCGCCGCCGCACTCGACTGTCCCCTGCCACCCCTGGCTGCGATCGTGGATTGAGACTCGCGTGATAGCCTTACGACAGAGGCAGCCGCACCTCCCACTGCTCACGCAGCGGGCCACCAATTCCAAGTAGCCCTGGCTCGTGAGGGCAGGGACTTTGGACGTACTGTTCCGGCTATTGCGCGAACCTTAGTAAGCTTGCAACCCCGGCCCCCGGTCGCCCGCGCTAGAAGGCAGTCCAAACACCGGCGGTCTCCCGATGACCTGAACAGCGGCGGGCCGAGGGAGTCCGGCCGATCGCCTCGATCGCGGACGACCACCGCTACGAATACCTCTGCAAGAAATATCTGAAGCCGCCTCGATGATCGCGCTTGTCGATCGCGACGTGCTCCTGGACCTGGGCTTTCCGCGCGAGACCATCACACGCAATATTGCCGATTTCCGTCGCTCCCCGATCCCGGCCGTCACCCCGGCGGAATTTCTGCGCCGCGCGCGCGTGGAGGCCGGTAGGAGGGGTCAGTCTGCTGGCCATTCTGGGTCTCGGCGGCTGCGCCAGCTGTCCAGCCGGCGGCCACTGAATTCCCGTGAGGTCGTGACGGATCTCTTCTGGGTCACGCTCGGGCCCGTCGTGGGCGTACCCTATCTGGCCTTCGACGCCGCCAGGGAGTGAGAGAGCCGCAGGTCGTGCGCGTGTCGGTCGTCACCTCGCCCGGCGTCTCCGGCCCGTCGTCCCCCGGGGCGTGCGCCCGTGTGACCGCCCAGCGCCTCGTGCACAAGGAGTAGAAACTCACCAAACTGCTCAAAGTGGAACCGCTGGACGATCCCGCCCTCTACAACGAGTTCTTCGTCCGGCTCGGCAAGAGCGCCGCGCACGATGTCGACTAAAGCCGCTTAGTTTGAAGTGCAGCCGGTCAGACGTCGTGGGGGCGCACGAGGCGCGCCCCTACGAAATGCGGGCAGGGGAGGGGCTCGTCCAAGCCCGGCATCAGGGCGAACGCCGTCAGCCTGTTCGCTTCTTCAGCAGAATCTCCCCCGCCTTCGATTCGTCGAACGCGTTGTCCCACTTCGCGACCACGAGCGTCGCGACGGCGTTGCCGATGAAGTTCGTGATCGCGCGAGCCTCGGACATGAACCGGTCCACGCCGAGGATCAGCGTCATGCCGGCCACCGGAATCTTCCCCGTCGCCGCCAGCGTCGCCGCTAGCACGATGAATCCGCTGCCCGTCACCCCCGCCGCGCCCTTCGACGTCAACAGGAGCACCGCGAGGAGCCCGAGTTGCTCCGTCAGCGTCAGGTTCGTGCCCGTCGCCTGCGCGACGAAGAGCGCCGCCAGCGTCAGGTAGATGCACGTCCCATCGAGGTTGAAGGAGTAGCCCGAGGGCACGACGATCCCGACCACCGGCCGCGCGCAGCCAATGCGCTCCATCTTCTCCATCAGGCCCGGCAGCGCGGATTCCGAGGACGAGGTGCCCAGCACCAGGAGGAGCTCCTCCTTGACGTACCGGATGATCTTGAAGAGCCCGAAGCCCGCCAGCCGCGAGATAGTCCCGAGCACGACCACGATGAAGATCGCGCAGGTGAGATAGACGCAGGCCAGCAGGAACCCGAGTTGCGCGAGTTTGCCCACGCCATATTCGCCGATGGTGAAGGCCATCGCACCCGCCGCCGCAAGCGGGGCCGCCCGGGTGACAATGCTCACGATCCCAAAGAACACGCGCGCGACTTCGTTCATCAGGTTCAGGACCGGCCGGCCGTGCTCACCGATTCGACCCAGTGCCAGCCCGAACAAGATCGCGAGCAGCAGAATCTGCAGGATCTCTCCCTCCGCGAATGCGCTGACAAAAGTCTTTGGGATGATGTGGAGCAAAAATTCCGTCGTCGTCATCTGACCCGCCGCACTCGTGTAACGCGCCACACTGCTCGCATCGAGCGTCGCGGGATCCGCATGGAATCCGGCGCCGGGATGAAAGACATTTGCCACCACCAGCCCGATGATCAGCGCGAGCGTGGTCACCAGTTCGAAATAGATCAGCGCCTTCGCGCCGACGCGGCCGACTTTCTTCAGGTCGCCCATCCCCGCCAGGCCGACCACGACGGTCGTGAAGATGATCGGCCCGATCAGCATCTTCACGAGGCTGACAAACGCATCGCCCAAAGGCCGCAGCGCCACGCCCCAATCGGGTTTGATGTACCCAAGCGTCCCGCCGAGCACGATGCCGACGAGGACCTGGAGGTAGAGGGAGTTGCGGTTTCCGGATTTGCCGTTCTCGGGGGTCGAAGCAGGAGCGGGGTGCATTCGACGCGACGCTGGAAGTCCCTCCCCGCCGCGTCAAAGGCGGAAGACTTTAAAATTGCCGCGCGTTTTCCCCGTGCAAGATCATGATCTCCACCGGTCACCGCTTCCATTTCACGCCTGATGAAACTCCCAGTCGGCGGGCGCGTCTCCCCGGTCACATGTCTGCCCATCGCCTGTTCCGGTAAAGATCCGTCTGTCATGCTCCTTCCTGTCCGTTCCGACCGCCCCTCCGCCTGTGGCGGGCATTCCACCCAACTGGCCGACTACTTTCTCACCCGCCGCCAGTTTCTCGAACGAACGGGCTTCGGCCTCGGCAGTCTGGCCCTGGCTGGGATCCTAGATCCCTCCGATCTCGCTGCCGCCCCGGCCGCGCCTGTGACCAACTCGCTTTCTCCGCGATCCAGTCACTTTCCCGGGAAGGCCAAGGCCGTGATCCACATTTTCGCCCAGGGCGCGCCGTCGCATGTCGACACCTGGGATCCCAAGCCCGCTCTCACTAAAATGGATGGCAAGACCATCGGCGGCGACGGCGTGGCGATGGGTTCGCCGTTCAGTTTCGCGCGCCACGGTCGCAGCGGTCTCGAGGTGAGCGATCTCTTCGCCCGGACCGCGGCCCACGCGGATGATCTCGCGGTGGTTCGCTCCATGTGGACCGACATCCCGGCCCACGAGGCGGCCACGGTCTTCATGAACACGGGTTCGCTGCGCCTAGCGAAACCCAGCCTCGGGTCGTGGCTCGTCTACGGCCTCGGCACCGAAAACCAGAACCTCCCCGGGTTCATCGCCCTGCGCGGCGGCCGGCTGCCCCCCGGCGGCGCGGCCAACTACCAGGCGGCGTTTTTGCCCGGCGTCTTCCAGGGCGCCAGCATCAACACCCTCGCGCCCACCGTGCCGCAGATGATTCCGAACATTCGGAATCCCTACGTGAGCGCGGCCGAGCAGCGCCGCCAACTCGACTTCGTTCATCAGCTCAACGAACTCCACGCCCGGAATCTCCAGCGCGAGGCCGCGCTCGAGACCCGGCTGGAGAGTTATGAGATCGCCTTCCGCATGCAGGCCGAGGCGATGGATGCCTTCGATCTCAACCGGGAATCGGCCGAAACCCGCGCCGCCTACGGCAACACCGAGCAGGGCCGGCAACTGCTGGTGGCCCGCCGTCTCGTCGAGCGCGGCGTCCGCGTCGTCCAGGTCTGGCACGACGGCTGGGATCACCACCAACAGCTGGAGCAACGTCTCACCCAGAAGGCCGGCGAGATCGACGGCCCGCTGGCCGCTCTGCTCGGCGACCTCAAGCAGCGCGGTCTGCTCGATTCCACGCTCGTCGTCTGGGGCGGCGAGTTCGGACGCAAGCCGACCAAGGATCGCAATGGCTTCGAGGATCCCGGCCGCGATCACAACGCGAAGGCTTTCTCCGTCGTGCTCGCCGGCGGCGGCGTGAAGGGCGGGACCGTGCACGGTGCCACCGACGAATTCGGCGCCGCGGCCGTGCAGGACAAGGTCCACGTGCACGATCTGCACGCCACGATCCTTCACTGCCTCGGGCTCGATCACACGAAGCTCACCTACCGTTTCAATGGCCGCGACTTTCGCCTCACCGATGTCGCCGGCCAGGTCGTGAAACCGATCCTCGCATGAAAGCCGACCGCGAACTCGCCCCGGTAGCGCCGGTCTCCGACCGGCGTCACGCCAGTCGGAGACTGGCGCTACTCTTCCTCTTCGCCCTCGCCGCCACATCCGCGTTGCTCCGCGCCGCCGTCCCAGCTCCAAACTCCGAACGCCGAACTCCGAACTTCAGCGCCGCCGCCCCCGCCCTCAACTCTCAGCCCTCAACTCTCAACTCAGCCGACCTCCAGTTCTTCGAAGCCAGAATCCGCCCGCTCCTCATTGAGAACTGCTACTCCTGCCACAGTCGCGACGCCGACAAGGTGAAGGGCGGCCTGCTCCTCGACACGCGCGAGGGCTGGTCCCACGGCGGCAATAGCGGACCGGTCATCGTGCCCGGCCAGCCCGACGAGAGCCCGTTGATCGCGGCCGTCCGCTACACGAATCCGGATCTCCAGATGCCGCCCGACGGCGAGAAGCTCTCCGATCAGCAGATCGCCGATCTCGCCGAATGGGTCCGCCGCGGCGCCCCCGATCCTCGCACCCTCGTCGCCAAGGGCAGCGCCGCCAGCTACGGCGGCGTTGGCCGGGCCCACTGGGCGTTCCAGCCGGTGCGCAAGCCCGACCTTCCCTCCGTCCGCGACACCGCCTGGCCGGGCAACCCGGTCGACTTCTTCGTCCTCGCCAAGCTTGAGGCCAACGGGATGACGCCCCACGCACCCGCAGATCGGGTGACCCTCATCCGCCGGGTGTACTTCGATCTCATCGGCCTGCCGCCCGGTCCCGGCGAGGTCCAGGCCTTCGTCAACGATCCCGCGCCCGATGCCTATGCCCGGCTCGTCGACCGTCTCCTCGCCTCCCCTTCCTACGGTGAACACTGGGGCCGTTACTGGCTCGATGTGGCGCGCTACGCGGACACCAAGGGAGATCCCGCGCGGCAGGACGATGTCCGCTATCCGCACGCCTGGACCTATCGCGATTGGGTGATTAACGCGCTGAATGCCGACCTGCCTTACAACCAATTCGTCTTCGCCCAGCTCGCCGGCGATCAGCTCCAGGGAAACATGGACCGGAAAGCCCGCGATAAGCATCAGCCGCCACCCGACCGCCAGGCGCTCGCGGCCCTCGGATTCCTCACGTTGGGCAACACCTTCGACGGCCGGCGCGATGATGTCATCGGCGATCAAATCGATGTCACGACCAAGGCCTTCCTCGGGCTCACGGTTTCCTGCGCCCGCTGTCACGATCACAAATTCGACCCCATTCCAACGAAGGATTACTATTCACTCTACGGAATCTTCGCGAACAGCCGGCAGCCCAGTCCGCTGCCGACGCTCGCCGCCAGCCCGACGGAGACACCCGCGTTCGTCGAGTATCGTGCCAAAGCCGCCGAGCTGAAGCAGCGCGAGGAGACACTTCGCGCCGACTTCGCCGCCCTGCGGCGCGCCGGTCGCGGCCGGGTGGAGCCCAGCCAACGCCGCGAATCACTGCGCCGGGAACGCGAGATCCAGCGGGAGACCGGCGATCTCGAGAGTCAGCATCCCGGCGCGCCCGCACGGGTGAACGCGATTCTCGATGTTCCGCGCCCCCGCGATTACCCGGTCCTGATCCGGGGCGAGGCCCAGAATCAGGGCGAGATGGTGCCCCGCCGTTTCCTCGAGATTCTCGGCGCCGATCCGAAGAAGCGTCCCGAGTGGCGCCAAGGCTCCGGCCGCGCCGAACTCGCCCACGCCATCATCGATCCCAGGAATCCCCTCACCGCCCGCGTCCTCGTGAACCGCGTCTGGCAGGAACATTGGGGCCAGGGCTTCGTCGCCACGCCCGACGATCTCGGCAACATGTCCTCGCCGCCCTCGCATCCCGAATTGCTCGACTGGCTCGCCGCCACGTTTGTCGAGCAGGGTTGGTCCCTCAAGCAGCTCCACCGCACGATCGTCCTGAGCGCCGCCTACAGGCAGGGCAGCGCCCACCGTCCCGACTATGCCGCCCGCGATCCGCACAACCAGCTCCTCTGGCGCTATAATCTCCGTCGCCTCGACTTCGAGCAGATGCACGATGCCCTGCTCGCAATCACCGGCGAACTCGATCCCACCATGGGCGGAAAACCCGTCCCGATCAGCAGCGAGGGCTTCGCCTCCCGGCGCGCCATCTACACCCTGATCGATCGGCGCAATCCTCCCGAACTGCTCACGCAATTCGACTTTCCGAGCCCCGATGTCCCCACCGGCCGCCGCTACGAGACTCTCGTCCCCCAGCAGGCGCTCTTCCTGATGAACAGTCCGATGGTCGTCGAGGCGGCCCGCCAGCTGGTGGAACAGCCGGCGTTCGTCGCGCTGCCGTCCGACGAGGCCCGGATGACCGCGCTCACGATCGCAATCTACCAGCGCAACCCCACCCCTCAAGAGGTCGCGCTCGGGCTCGAATTCGTCCGGGCAAATCCGTCCAGCCCCACCATCGGGGCCCAGCCGCCGCTGTCGCCCGCCGCCCAAAAAAACCGCGACGCCCGGATCGCCGAACGCCAGGCCAAGGCTCCCCGGCAGCAGGGAAAATTCGGCACGCAGGTCGGCGGCCAATACGATACCCGCCGTCCGCCCGACGCCTGGACGAAATTCGCGCACGCTCTGTTTCAATCCAACGAGGCGATCTTCTATCATTAGGGCCGGCCGACGAGCGGCAGCCCCACAGCCACCGGCTTCGGCCCGCCCGCCGTTGAAGCGCCTTTAACTGCACCCTTCCGGCCAAGGTCAGCGGACCGCCTTGTGGAAGGTCGGCGTCGCCGGCACCGTGGGCGGCGCCGGAGGCGGCTCAGGGCGAAAAAACGAGAGAACGATCGCAACCACGATCGATCCAAAGAAGATCCGGCGCGCCCACTTCTTTCGCTCCACCGGATCCGGCAGCCAGTCCACCTCCTTCTTCGCGAGCACGGTCACCAGGATCATGGGCGCGATCATCCAGATGTACCACGGCGCGCCACCGCGGGACAAAACAGTGCGCACGATCGCCAGCACCGAGATCCCCAGGATGCTGCACGCGAACAGGACCGCGCAGGTCAGGCTGTGGCCGCGCAGCGCACGCCAGGACCACGTCACAGCCGAGATCGGGTTCACGGCCTCGTTCAAGCCGCCCCGCGGTCCGTCGTCAAAGCGTTTGCATCGTTCCTCCTCCGCCGGATCGTGGGGCCATGTCCCGCCCGCCTGATCTGCTGCCTGCCGCCCACCGCGGGAATCGTTTGTCGCCGTGACCCTGACCGAGAAACTCGCGCGGCTGCTCGCAGATCTGGACGTCTTCGACGATCCGCAGGAACGCCTCACCGCCGTCATCGACCGCGCCCGGCGCCTCGCGCCGCTGCCGATCTCGCAACGCACGGACGACCATCGCGTCCGCGGCTGCGTCTCGGTCGTCTGGCTCGCGTGCGAATTGCGCGCCGGCCGGTGCTACTTTCACGGCGAGGCGGAATCTCCCGTGGTGCGGGGCTTGATCGCGTTGTTGAGCGACTTCTTCAGCGGCGCGACCCCGGCGGAAATCCTCGCAAGCGATCTCGACCCCCTCGCGGCGCTCGACCTCACCCGCAACCTGTCTCCGACCCGGCGCAACGGTCTCGCCTCCACCCGCGAAGCCATCCGGGCCTTTGCGGCGAGCCAGGTGTCCCATCCGTAGTTGATCGATCGTTACGCCATGCCCACCCTGTACGACGCGCACAACCACCTGCACGACGCCTGGCTCGCGCCGGATCGTGTTTCCATCTTCGCCAACCTCGCCGCGCAAGGCGTGCGGGCCGTGATGGTGAACGGGACCTGCGAATCCGACTGGCCCGAGGTCGCCGCGCTCTGTTCCGAGGGGACACCTCACGCCGCCTTCCCGCCTTCCGACGCCCAGCCTCGCCTCCCAATCGTGCTCCCCAGCTACGGCCTGCATCCGTGGCACGTCGGCAACCGTTCCCCGGATTGGCAGCGCACGCTTCTCTCCGCCCTCGGCCTCGAACGCTCCGGGCTCTCACCACCCGACGCTCAACGCTCAGCTCTCAACCCTCAACCTGCCTCCCCCCGGCCGTTCGCCCGGGTCGGCGAATTTGGCCTCGACCGCTGGATGCTCGATCGCGCGCGTCCGGACGATCCCCGGCTCGCCGGCCTGCGCCGCGCACCGCTGGAAGAGCAGACGGAGATTTTTCTCTGGCAGCTGGAACTCGCCGCGCGCCACAACCTGCCGGCCTCGATCCATTGCATCGACGCCTGGAGCCACTTGCACGATCAGCTCCGCGCGGCCCCGCGGCCGGCCCGGGGCTTTCTGCTCCATGCCTACAGCGGCCCGGCCGAAATGGTGCGGGCCTTCGCCGATCTCGGGGCCTATTTTTCTTTCAACGGCAGCTACCTCGAAGCGCGCAAGACCAGGCTCCGGGATCTCTTCGCGACCGTCCCGGCCGATCGACTCCTGGTCGAAACCGATGCCCCCGCGATGCGCCTGCCCGCGACGCACGAGCGATTCCCCGGAGTGCCCACGCCTGACGGCTCGCTCGCGAATCACCCCGCGAACCTCGCGGCCACCTACGCCGCCCTCGCCGAGCTGCGTCACCTTTCGCTCGATCCGCTCGCCGCCCAGGTGGAAGAAAATTTCCACCGACTTTTTCTGCAGCCGTAGCCACGAGCGCCAGCGAGTGGAGGGGCGCAAGCAGGCCGCAGAGCGGCGGAGCCGCAACCAAGTTGGAGGGCCGAGC
>CAINHV010000552.1 GCA_903848965.1 uncultured Opitutia bacterium
CGGCGCCACCGCCGTTTCCGCCTCTGAGGAACTTGCCCGGCTCCAGCCCGCCATCGCCGCCTTGCGTCGCGCCTGGCCCGAGGTCCCGCTGTCGATCGACACGTTCAAACCCGCCGTGGCCGCCGCGGCCATCGAGGCCGGCGCGGACATCATCAACGATGTCTGGGGCCTCGCCGGTAACTTGTCCGTCGCCGAGCGCCAGACCGCACTCGCCGCCGTCCGATCCGGCGCGGGCGTTGTCCCACTCACTCCGATGGCCGAAGTCGCCGCGCGGCTGCGCTGCCCGGTCATCCTGATGCACAACCGGCCAGATCGGAACTACCGCGACTTCTGGGCCGACGTGCTGCTCGATCTCCGACTCAGCCTCGCTCTCGCGGCGCGGGCGGGCATCGTACCGGAACAGATCTGGCTCGATCCCGGTTTTGGATTTGCGAAGGACGTCCCGCAGAATCTCGAAGTGCTCAAGCATCTCGATCGGATCGTCGCCCTGGGTCACCCGGTCCTCGTCGGCACGTCGCGCAAATCCACGATCGGCAAGGTGCTGGGCGCCACGGTGGACGATCGCCTTGAGGGCACCGGAGCCACGGTCGTCTGGGCGATCCAAAAAGGCTGCCGGATGATCCGGGTCCACGACGTTGCCCCCATGGTTCGGTTCGCACGCATGACCGACGCCATCGGGGCGGGCCAGTCGTTTTCCGCCACCTAGGGATTGCGACCCCGCGACGCCGCACCCCCAATGCCTGCCATGGACAAACTGATTCTCCGCGAAATGCACTTCTTCGGCCGGCACGGTCTGCTGCCGATCGAGGCGGAGAAAGCGCAGCCCTTTTCCGTCACCGTCGAACTCGAACTCTCGCTCGCGCAGGCCGGCCAGTCAGACCGGTTGGATCAGACGGTGGACTACCGTGCCGTGCAGGCCGTCGTTCGTGACGTGATCGAGGGCTCGCACAAATACCTGATCGAAACCCTCGCCGAGGAAATCGCCCTCGAACTGCTGCGGAAGTTCCCCCTCGCGCAAGCCGTCGGGGTGGAACTGGTGAAGCCCCGTCCACCCGTCGACTTTCAGTTCGCCGGAGTCGCCGTCCAGGTGCGACGCGAACGCAGCGCCCTCCCCCCCGCGGCCTGATAATTCGTCGCGCACCCCATTCGCCCGAGCCCGTCTTCGCGGCTCGCGTTTCCGCCGGACATGAACCCACCGCTTCGCCAGGCCCTCGTCGGTGTCGGCGCCAATCTCGGCGATCGCTGCGCCGCGTTGAGCCGCGCCGTGGACCGACTGCGACTCGAACCGGGAATCGGCGTGGTCGAGGCCTCGCCCGTTTACGAAACCGCCCCGGTCGGACTCGTGGATCAGCCGGCCTTCCTCAATGCCGTCGTCGGCTTGGAAACGTCCCTTCCGCCGGAGGCCTTGCTGTCTGTCTTGCAACGCCTCGAAAACGAGGCCGGTCGCATCCGTACCGTCCGCTGGGGCCCGCGCCCTCTCGACCTCGATCTGCTCGCGTTCGAGGGTGAAACGCGCGCCACGCCGTCGCTCGAACTGCCCCACCCGCGGATGCTCGAACGCGGTTTTGTCATGGTCCCGCTCGCGGCCCTGCTGGCCCGCCCGCGTTTTCAACGTCCGGTATGGGATGCGCTGCGGCAGCGCCTGGCCGCGCCGACCATCGATTCTTCCGCGGTGACGGTGTTCTCGGCATGCATCTTGGACGCGCCGGACTACGGCGGTGCCCAGGAGTACCTGCTGGCCCTTAAGCAGCGCGGCGTCCAACCGGGTCTCGACCGCATGGAGCGCTTCGTCGCCGCCCTCGGCCATCCGGAACGCGCCATCCCCTGCGTTCATGTCGCCGGCACCAACGGCAAGGGCTCGGTCGCCGCGATGCTCGAGGCGATCTTTCGCGCCGCGGGCTGGCGGACCGGACTCTACACCTCGCCCCACCTGGTCCGGCTCGGCGAACGCATTCAAGTCAACCGCCAGCCGCTCACTCCGGATCAGATCGCCACGCACGTCGCGGCGCTGCGCCCGATTGCCGATCGCCTCGCTGCGGAGGCCGGCGGCGGACCGAGTTATTTCGAGTTCATGACCGCGGTGGCGTTCGCGCACTTCGCGGCCACCCACTGCGACATCGCGATTATCGAAACCGGGATGGGCGGCCGGCTCGATGCCACCAATGTCGTCGTCCCCGAAGCGAGCATCCTGACCTCGGTCGGAATGGATCACGCGGAGTTTCTCGGCGACACCGTCGCGAAGATCGCCGCGGAGAAAGCCGGCATCATCAAGCCCGGCCGAACGGTGATCATGGGTCCGATGCTGCCGGAGGCCGAGCAGGTGATTCGCGCCCGGGCCGCCGAGGTGGCGGCCCCGATCATTTCGGTCGCAACCGCGTTCCGGGCGGACGGCGCGGACTTCCCGGCCACCAATCTCCGTGGCCAGCATCAACGCGCCAACGCCGCGACCGCCGCGCTCACCGCAAAGGTCATGGCCCAGAAATGGCGCCTGAATCCGGACGGTATCGCGCACGCCCTCCAGCACGTGGATTGGCCCGGACGCTGGCAGGAGATTCCAAACGGAGACCGACGCCTCGTTCTGGAGGCAGCGCACAACGCTGATGGCGCCGCGGCCTTGTCGGATTCGCTGGCGCGACTTGCCCGCGAGGACGGCAAGGCTCCCGTGATCGTCGTGGGGGTGCTGGGTGCGACGCGGGCCCGTCCGCTGCTCGAGGTGATCGCGCGCCACGCCGCCGAGATTCATCTTGTGGTCCCGCGCCAGTCACGGGCCTGCTCGCACGAGGAACTCATCTCGCTCCTTCCTCCGGGGGTCACCGTTCCGGTGCGGCGATCGTCAATCGCGGAGTTGTTTCCGGTCGGCGAAGGCTGTCGTGCGGGCGACCCAGCCTCGACGATCGTTGTCACCGGCTCGCTCTACCTGGTGGGCGAGGTCCTCGCCCGGGTCGAATCCGATCGCGGATCGCTCGAAAATCACCTGCAGGATTTCTGATTGAGCCTGAAGCCAGGAATCCAGGAAACAATCC
>CAINHV010000553.1 GCA_903848965.1 uncultured Opitutia bacterium
ACAACAAGGTCGGCGACGCGCTCGAAGTGTCCTACGTGCAGATGTCGCGGTATATGAGCGCCGCGAAGTATGCCGTGATCGAGGCGATGCGGGCGAAGCTGGCCCAGGTGCCGACGACGACGAAGCGCTACTATGCCCGCGACCAGGCGGCGCTGACGGGCCGCTTCAATAATTACGATACCGGCCTTTCCTTCACCAATCGCGCCACGACGCCGATCGTGGGTCTCGAGCCGGAACCGGAAGTGCGAGCCCGCCGCGCCGCGATCACCGTCGGCGATGCCGATCCGGCGCGCCGCGAACTCGAGGCGGTCGGCTGGGTGCATGGCAACTATCCGGCGGCGATGACGACCGGCTTCACTTCCTACCGCGCGCCGATGGCCGGCCGTTATCGGGTGAAGTTCAGCGGCTACACGATCTGGGTCGGCCCCTACGGCCACCTCCAGCCGTTCAACAACAACCGCGTCGTGGGTCATCCGCCGGCCATCCGCTGGGTGGAGCCGAACTTCGACGACATCTCGGCCGGCCGCGGCGCCGAGCCGATCACGATTTCCACCCAGGGCTCCCAAGTGAACCGCCGTTTGGGGACGTTCGACCTGACGACCGAACCCAAGGTCCATGACCTCGGGGTGATCGATCTCTACGCCAACGACACCATCATCGTCGACGCCTCGCGTTTCTTCCGGTCGCGGCCGACCGTCACGCGCGGCATCTGGACGAATCCGCTGGCGCAGCGCGACGGCATGCCGGGAGTGGCGTTCCGTTGGATGGAGATCGAAGGACCGATGCACGACGCATCGAACGGGGCGGGTTACAAGGCGTTGTTTGGCGACCTGCCGTTGAAGCGTGTAACCGAGGCCGAGCCGGGCGTGAAGGTGCCGGGTGCCATTCCGCAACTCGAGTCACCCTTTGCCGCCGGCGCGGGCCGGGGACGGGGTGGGCGAGGCCGGGGTCCCGCGGTGCCGGATCCCAAGTTTGAAGTCGTGAGCACGAATGCCGAGCAGGATGCGGAGCGGCTGCTGCGGAGCTTCCTGCAACGCGCGCTGCGCAGCCCGGTGGACGAGGATCGCGTGCAGCGTTACCTCGGGCTCTTCAAGTCGCAGTATGCGTCGGGCGTCGGGTTCGCCGATGCGATGGTCACGGCTTATACCGGCGTCCTCGCGTCCCCCGGATTTGTTTTCGTGCAGGAAAATCCCGGCCGGCTCGACGACCACGCGCTCGCGACCCGGCTGGCGCTGTTCCTCTGGAACTCGGAGCCTGATCCGGCACTCCGCGCCAAGGCCGCCCAGGGCCAGTTGCGCCGGCCCGAGGTCCTGCGCGAGGAAACGGAGCGCCTCCTGAGCGATCCGAAGTCGAAGCGCTTCGTGGATGCGTTCGTCGATTACTGGCTCGATTTGCGGAAGATGGAGGACACCACGCCGTCGGTGACGCTCTATAACGATTACTATCTCGACGACATGCTGATGGACGCGGTGCAGGACGAGACGCGGATGTTTGTCCGCGAGCTCGTGGCGAAGAACCTGCCCGTCCGGAACGTCATCGACTCGAACTTCACCTTCCTGAACGAGCACCTTGCGCTGCACTACGGCATCCCCGGGGTGGAGGGCGTGGCGATGCGGAAAGTGAACCTGCCGCCGGACAGCGTGCGCGGCGGACTCATCACGCAGGCCAGCATCCTGAAGATCACCGCCAACGGAACGACGACCTCGCCGGTGTTGCGCGGCGTCTGGATTACCGAGCGGATCATGGGTTTCCCGATTCCGCCGCCGCCGGCGGCAGTGCCCGCCGTCGAACCTGACACCCGGGGTGCGACCACCATTCGCGAGCAGATCCAGAAACACAGCGCGGACGAGAGCTGTGCCGGTTGTCACCGCAAGCTGGATGCGCCCGGCTTCGCGCTCGAGAGCTTCGATGTGATGGGCGGCTGGCGCGATCGGTATCGCGGTGTCGCGGCCGAGGTGTCGCCCGAACTTGGCTTCGGTCGCAATGGGCATCCGTTTGCGTTCCATCATGCGCTGCCGGTCGACCCGAGCGGGCGGCTGGTCGATGGTCGGCCGTTCCAGGAGGTGCGTGAATTCAAGAAATTGATCCTCAAGGACGAGGCCCAGATTGCGCGCAACCTGGCCCGGCAGCTCACCGTGTTCTCCACTGGTGCGCCGGTCCGCTTCAGCGATCGCGAGCACATCGAGGAAATCGTGCGCAGCACCAAGTCGCAGGACTACGGCCTGCGCGGCATCATCCATGGGATCGTCCAAAGCGACCTCTTCCGGAACAAGTAACTCTTCGCCCGCCCCCGCCCCTTTCCGCCTTTCCCAAACTCCGTCGTCGATCCGAACTCAAGGAACCCTCTCATGAAAACGAACCGCCCCGTTTCCTTTCCCTCCAGCCCCTTTGTGGCCACGCGCACGCCGATGTCCCGCCGCCGTTTTCTGCAGGGCACGGGCGTCGTGCTGTCGCTGCCGTTTCTCGAGGCGATGATGCCGCGCTTCGCGAAGGCGGCGGACACCTCGAACCCGCTGGCGCCCGGCGCCAAGCCCCGCCGGATGTTCGCGATCTGTAATAATCTCGGCCTCCTCGGGGATCAGTTCTTCCCCAAGGGCGCGGGGAGCACCTACACGCCGTCGCCGTACCTCAAGCATCTCGAGGGGCATCGCAAGGACTTCACGGTTTTCAGCGGCGTCTCGCATCCGAGTGTCGATGGCGGTCACCCGGCCGACATCTGTTTCCTGACCTGCGCGCCGCATCCCGCGAGCAGTTCCTTCCGCAACACCATCTCGCTCGACCAGCACATGGCGGAGCGGATCGGCAACCAGACGCGGTTTCCCTCGATCACGCTCGCCGTCAACACGCGGGCCCGGAGCCTCTCGTTCACCAGCACTGGGGTCGCCATCCCGCCCGAGGATCGCGCCTCGGACGTGTTCAAACAGCTGTTCCTCCAGGGCACGGCCGACGAAGTGCAGGCGAAGATTCGTGAAATCGACACGGGTCGGAGCATCCTCGACACGATCGTGGGCGATGCGAAGGACCTGCAGCGTTCGCTGAGCAGCCGCGACAAGGAGCGGCTCGATCAATACTTCACCAGCGTTCGCGATCTGGAATCGCGTCTCAAGGTCACGCGCGGCTGGGAGCAAAAACCCAAGCCAACCGTCACCGCCCAGGCGCCGGTGGATCCGGCCAGCCCGGCGCAGTTCACCGAGCGTGTCCGCGTGATGTTCGACCTGACGCGGCTCGCGTTTGAAAACGACTCGACCCGTCTCGTGACGTTGCTGCTGAGCAGCGTGACAACGCCGGTGGTGGAGCTGCCTGATTTTGCGGTCAAGGATGGCTATCACGATCTGTCCCACCACGGCAATTCGCCCGACAAGCTCACGCAGCTCCGGGCCATTGAGGAATGGCACATGAAGCTCCTCGCGAAGCTGTACACGGACCTGAAGGCGGTGAAGGAAGACAGCGAATCGCTCTTCGATCGTACGATGGTGCTCTACGGATCCCAGTTCGGCAGCGCGGCCTCGCACGTCTGCACCAACATGCCGGTCCTCTTCGCCGGCGGCGGGTTCAAGCACGGTCAGCACCTGGCGTTCGACACGGAAAAGAATTACCCGCTCCCGAACCTCTTCGTCTCGATGCTGCACCGAATGGGTCTGCCGGATGACAAATTCGCTTCGTCGACGGGCACGATGCGCGGGCTCGAGTTGACCTGACGCGCTGGCGTCCAGCCTCGCGCCGGTCGCCCAACCCAGAAGCCCAGTCGTTCGTTTTTCTCCATGAATGTCCCCCGCCGATTTCGTTTTGCCCTGTTGAGTGTGCTGGTCGCTCTGGCCGCTAACGCCCCCCTGCGCGCCCAGGACGGTCCGCCGGCGGAAGCGGTGTCCGCCAGCGCGTTCAGCGAGTCCGAACGCGCGACCCTGCAAACGCTCGATGCCGCCATCGCGCGCTTCGATGCTCTGCTCGCCACGGTGAAGGACGTCCATGAGAAGGCCGCCGTGAAGTCGTTCCTCGATGCGCAGAAGGATCGCCGCCACCAACTACGGCCGGGCTTCGATGTCGGTATTTTCGACAACCTGCGGCTCGATGTGGAAATTGAGTACCAGCGCTTGGTGGCCTGGCTGGCGCCGATGAAGCCGACCCGCGCCAACCGGCGTGACATCACGATTCCGTTGCCGCCGGTGGCGTCGGCGACCGGCGCGGTGACGGTGAACCAGCTTTCCCCGGCCGAGAAGCAGGCGGGCTGGCAACTCCTGTTCGATGGCAAGACCCTCCAGGGATGGCGGGGCTACGGCCGGAAGGATCTCCCGCAACTGCCGTTCGGCTGGGAGATCAAGGACGGCGCGCTGCACGCGAAGCCCGCGGACAAGACCAAGAATCTCAAGTTCAGCGATTTTCGGCAGGGCGAGTTGATCACCGACCGCAAGTACAACGATTACGAACTGTCGTGGGACTGGCGGGTGGCGAAGAAGTCGAATAGCGGGTTGAAGTATCTCGTGATCGAGGAGCGCCCGAATGCACCGGGCCCCGAATTCCAGATGGCGGACGATCTCTCCAGCACGAACGCCTCTCCGGATCGCTGGCTGCACGCGACGGCGGGATTTTATGCGATCATCGAGCCGGCGAAGGATATTCCGCTGCGCGCCGCAGGTGAATGGAACACCTCGCGCATTGTGGTTCGCGGAAATCACCTCGAGCACTGGCACAACGGCAAGCTCGTGATGAGCTGTGAACTCGGTGGGCCGCAGGTGATGGCCGGGGTCGCGAAGAGCAAGTTCAAGGACGAGCCGGGATTCGGCAGGAAAGTCGCCGGACACATCATGCTCACGTATCACGGCGACGAAGCCTGGATCCGGAACATGAAGATTCGGGAAATCCGCGACGGCTCGTAATCCGGAGTCGCATGGGTCTCCCGACCCAGGAAGACGGATCTGCCTCGCGTTCGGATCTTCACGGGTCGGGAGACCCGTGCCACTCAGGCCCGCCGCCGAAATGGTGGACTACGGTGCCGGGAGCCGGACGATAAAACGGGCTCCGCCGCCGGGCGCGTCGGTCGCGATCACGGTGCCGCCGTGGGCCTCGACCATGGCCTTTACAAGACTCAGGCCGAGTCCAAGGCCCCGCTGCGATCGGCTGGAGTCGCTGCGATAGAGTCGCCGGAAAATCGCTTCCTTTTCGTGATCCGAAATCCCGGGTCCGGTGTCGGTGACCGTCAGCAGGATGGTTCCGCCCTCGCGTCGCGTTGCGATCGTCACCTTTCCGCCGGGCGGCGTGTACTTGAGCGCGTTATCGAGGAGATTGTTGACGGCCTGGCCGAGTCGGATCGCATCGGCGTCCAGCTCGACGGGTTCGGGCTGGTCCACGGTGACGGTCGTCTGCCGCTCCTCGGCGACTTCGCGGTACAGGTCGACGGCGCGTTCGACCACGGAACGCAGGTCGAGGCGATCGCGATTGAGCTTCAGCGCGCCGGCCTCGGCGGCTGAGACATCGAGCAGCGTTTCCAGCAGGTGCAGGACCCGATCGGATTCGTTGACGCAGTCAGCGAGGGCACCGCGCACGTCGGCGGGATCGCCGGTGTCGTGGAGGGCCAGTTCGGCGGTGCCGCGCAGGCGCGTAAGAGGCGTCCGAAGATCGTGGGCCAGATTGTCGAGGGTCTCGCGCAGGACGCGGACATGGGCGGTATTCTTGTCGAGGAGCGTGTTGAGCTGGCGGGCGAGGGTGGCCAGTTCGTCGCGGCCGGCCGACGGCGGCACGCGGGCCCCGAGGTCGCCGGTGTCGAGGATCCGGCGAACGGTGTCCGCGAGCTGGCGCAAGGGACGCGTCGCGCGCCAGGCGAGCAGGAGTCCGATGCCTGCCGAGAGCACGAGGGCCGCGGCGCCGACCGAGACGAAGCCACGGCGCAGCGGAGCGAGCAGGGCGGAACGGCTTTCCGTGAGCCGTCCGACCTGCAGCAGTCGGCCATCGGCGAGCCCGAGTTGGGCAATGGTGTAGTCGCGAATGTCGTTCTGCGGAAACCGGACGATCTGGCGCTTCAGCGCATAGCCCGGAATGGGAAGTTGCTGGACTTCGGTTTCGATCCAGTCCTGCGGATAGATCAGGAAGCCCGCCGTGCCGTCGGGATTGATCAGCCGGACGAAGAAGGACTTCGCGTCCGGCGAGGTGTCGTTTTCCAGCCGGGTCCGCAGGAGCGCTGGCCCGCCGAATTCGTAGCCGTCGGCGAGAGTCTGGGCCCGCTGCTCGATGGCCGTCTGGTCGCGTTGCTCGAGGGCGTTGCCGAGCAGGTAGTAGAGGACGCCGAAGAGCGCCGCGGCGCCGAGGGCGAACACCAGCGCGTAGGGGACAGCGAGCCGCAGCGCGAGGGACTGGCGCAGGCGATCAAGCATGGGCGGTCGGACGGAAGGTGTAGCCGACGCCGCGGACGGTCTCGATCCGGCGATGGTCCGGATCGATTTTCGAGCGCAGCCGCGACATGACGACATCGACGACGTTGGTCTGGGGATCGAAACTGTAGTCCCAGACGTGCTCGAGGATCATCGTCTTGGTGACCGGCCGTCCCGTGTGCCGGAGCAGAAAGGCGAGGAGGGAAAACTCGCGCGGCTGCAGGTCGATGGGCTGGCCGGCGCAGGTGACTTCGCGGGTGACGAGATCGAGGGTGACGTCGCCCGAGACGAGCCGGGTGGTTTCCGGCGACTGGGTGGCGCGGCGAATCAGCGCCTGGACGCGCGCCACGAGTTCGGAGAAGGCGAACGGCTTGGTGAGATAGTCGTCGCCGCCGGCCTGCAGGCCCTTCACGCGATCGTCGACGGAACTCCTGGCGCTGAGGAACAGGACGGGCGTAGGGCGCCGCGCGGCGCGCATCCGCTTGACCAGACTGATGCCGTCGAGTTTGGGCAGCATGATGTCGACGATGGCGGCGTCGTAGTCGGTGGACTCCACGAGTGCCAGGCCGGTCTCGCCATCAGGCGCGTGGTCGACGGCATAGCCCGCCTGCTTGAGTCCGCGGACCACGAAGGAGGCGATCTTGGAATCATCTTCGACGACGAGCACGCGCATGGCGGAAAGTGTGAGGGAGCGAAGGGGTTTGAAAAGGTTGGAAGCGTGGGGGCGCAGCAACGGCGCCTCTGGGTTCCAGATCGATCCGATCAGGTCGGACGAAAACGGCCCCGGTGGCGCGGACGCCTCCCGGGGCCGGTTAAACCGCCACTTTCCTGCGGTGGTCGCTCGTTACGAACCGGACCTGGCCGACTCGGTTTCGTCTACGACCACGAAGATGGTGCCACCCCGCGACCAGAGGCGCAGGAGGGTCTTTTTGCTCTCGGCCTGGGCGCTCAGGTCGACGGCCTCCTCGGCGGAGGTGACGGGCTGCTTGTTCAGTTCCAGGATCACGTCGCCCTCGCGCAGCCCGGCTTTGGCGGCCGCGGAGTCCGGTTCGACACTAGTGATCACGGCCCCCTTGAGTCGGGCGGGAAGGTTCAGCTGGGTGCGAGTGGCCGCGTCGAGATCATTGACCGCGACGCCGTGGAGGACGCCTTCGTCCTCCTGATGGGAAGAGCGGTTATCCGACAGGCGGCCCTGCCGGGCATTGGGACGCTCGCCGGTCTTGGCGGTGATTTGCTCCTTCTTGCCGTCACGGAGGACGTCGAGGGAGACCTTCGTCCCGGGGGCGATGGTGCTGACGGCCATGGTGAGGCTGTTCGCGTCGATCACAGGCTGACCATTGATGGCGGTGACAACGTCGCCTTCCTTCACGCCCGCCTTGTCGGCCGGGCCGTTGTCAACCACGTCGGCCACCAGCGCGCCGCGGTTTTCCTTCAGGTTGAAGGATTCGGCGAGGGCAGGCGTGACACTCTGAATGTTGAGCCCGAGATAGCCGCGGACGACTTTGCCGTTCTTGACGAGGCTTTCGGTGACTTGGCTGACCAGGTTGGCCGGAACGGCGAGGCCGACGCCCTGGAAGCCGCCGCTGCGGCTGAGGATGGCGGTGTTGATGCCAATGAGACGGCCATCGACGTCGACAAGCGCACCGCCGGAATTGCCCGGGTTGATCGCGGCGTCGGTCTGGATGAAGTCCTCGTAGCCCTGGACGTCCGCGAGGATGCCGACGCGGCGGCCCTTGGCGCTGATGATGCCGCTGGTCACGGTCTCGCCGATGCCGAACGGGTTGCCGATCGCGAGGACGCGATCGCCGACTTCAATCTTGGACGTGTCGGCAAAGGTCACGGCGGGCAGGTCCTTCGTGTCTACCTTGATGACGGCGAGATCGGTCTGCGGGTCGCGTCCGACGACTCTGGCCGTGAACTCGCGTCCATCGGTCAGGGCGACGGTAACCGTGTCGGCACCATCGACGACGTGATTATTCGTCGCGATGTAGCCATCGGCGCTGATGATCACGCCGGAGCCGAGGCCGGACTGGGGGCGAGCCTCGGGCATTTCGGGCATCCGGCCGCCGAAGAATTCGCGCAGCATGGGATTCTCGAGCATTTCGCGATCCCCGCGCGACATCCGGCGGGCCTTGGTCTCGGTCGTGATCTTTACGACGCTCGGGGAGACCCGCTTGACGACGGTGGAAAAGCTGGCGCTCTCCAATTGGCCGCGGTTGACGGGTTGGGCGTCGCGCTTGATGGCGACTTCCGCGTTGGGACTGGACTGAGCAGCGTGCACTCCGGCGAAGACTCCGCCGAGGGCGAGAATGCCGGCGAGGAAGGCCGCGCGCCGGCGGAAGAGCAGATGTTGGATGAATGGGTTCATGGAGGAAGGGCTTGGTTGTGGTGAGAAGATGCCATGCCCGGGTCTCTGAGGCCTTTCTGGAGGATTACAGAGTTGTAAGATTCGCCATGACAGGCGACGGGCCGGCCCGTATTCGTCCAACCCGATGAAGGTGTGGGTTGCACTGGCCGGGTTGTTCTTCGCTGCCTGGTCGCCGCTGACGGCGGCGGGGGCGGCGGCGCCGCCGTTGCAGCACGCGATGATGGGCGTGGCGAACGGCTGCTTCGTTGAGACGGTCGCGTTTCTCGATCACTGGCAGGAGGCGGCCGGACCCGACGCGTGGGCGCGGTTGCTACAATGGGGTGCGAAGGAGGACGACGAGGTCGTCATGGGCCACGCGGTCGGAATCTGCGAGGCGCGAGGAGCGCTGTGGAGCTGGGACATCAACTTCGGCTGGACGAAGCTGCCGGTGGAAACGGCGCAGCGGGAGAAGCCGGAACTCGTCGCGCCGCCGGTGCTCGAAAAATACCCGCGGGTCAGTGCGCGATATCCAACCTTTCGTTTCGATTTTCCGCAGACGCCCGGCGCGACGTCGCCGTTGGCGCAGCCCGCCCATCCGAATTCCTCCGTGCGCGATGCGAGCATCGTCGCGGCGCGGCTGGCCAAGCGACGTCCGGTGAATTTGGTTTCATTCAAGCGGAGCGACAACGGCGTGGAGACGGAGACCGCTGCGGTGGTATTCCTCTTTCACGGCCGCTACTGCATTTATGTGCCCGAGATGGGTACGGTGCCCTTTCGCGTGCGCGGCGGCACGGAGAACCTGCGCCTAGTCCAGGAGCTCGTGCGACGGACATTGCCGGGGGCGAGCGGGTTCAAGAAATTGTGAACGTGCGAGTGGCATGGGTCTCCAGACCCATGA
>CAINHV010000554.1 GCA_903848965.1 uncultured Opitutia bacterium
AACTCGAGTGCGCCGGCCGCACCGGACGGCGACGAAGGGCGGCCGGCACAATGACCACCGGGCAGATGGCGCTATGCACGACGCCCGCGGCGGTGCCGCCCACCACACGTTGCGAGCCGGCATTGTGGCCATGCGATCCCAGGATCAGATAGTTCGCCCCCAGCTGCTGGGCCGCGGCCAGAATCGCCGGAACCACGGCGCCGGTGACGCATCGCGTTTCGACGGAGGTGCGCCGCTTCACCAAGTCCCGCTGGACCCGCAGGAGGTGCTGGCGGGCACCGGCCTCGAGAGCCTGGGTGAACGCGGAAACCCGGAGGTGAATCAGCCTGAGTCCGGCCCGGATGACGGGGCGCTCGACCGCATGAAGCAGCACGACCCGCCCACGGAGGCGGCGGGCCAGCTCCACCGCTGAGGCAATGACGCGGTGGCTGGCCGGAGAAAAATCGATGGGAGCGAGAATCGTTTTCACGAGCGAATCGTTCGCCACGGGAACGGCGGAGAGGTGAGGATTGGCCGGGGCAGTATAGACGACCCCCGCCAAACCGCTCCGCGCCCGTTGCCGGATTCGACGCACCGTTTGCCGAGCGGCGCGGACCGCCCCGGTCCGGGCTATGGGTTCGTGACGAGCAGCGTGGGCCGGGGCAGCAGCGTCGTCGGCAGCGGACGATACCGCCGCAGCAGCGTCCGCCGGTTCCGGGCCAGCGCCCGCCCCGCCGTGATCAGCTTCGGCGTGGACTCACATCGAGCGGCAAAGCGCCGCCACTCCGCGTTCAGGAGTCCGGCGTCATGAATGGCTCCGAGCTGCGCCTGCCACTTTCGCCACGCCTTCAGCAACACCGCCGTCGACGGTGGAAGGAACGAACGCACCACCTCGTGGAGGTACCGGTATTGCTTGAGGGCGACGCGGAGCCGATGAAGCGACGCCGGATCGGAGGCCCGGGCGGCGCGCTGCCGCAGGACGCGAAGCCGCGCGAGCCGGAGCGTCCGTTCAACCTCCGCCGGCAGGGCGGGAAGCTGCTCCGCGATCACGGCCGCCAGCGCCACGCCAAGCGCCGCAATCCGTCGCGCTGCTTTCCGGCGAACGAGGCGATTCCGCACCCGGCGGGCGCGCACGGTTCCACTGCTTCGAAGATGACGAAGAAACTCCTCCAGTTCGGGATGCGATTCAAGTTGGGCCGCGACAAGTCGCCGGAACACCTGAAAGTCACGCAATCGGGAGGTCCGCTTGAGCTGCTTGCGCAGCGCACGACAGCCTTCGGTGACGACGTCGGCTGGCAGCGACCGGGCCAGCAGGTCGAGGGCCGCAAGCAGGCGCCGTGTCTCCACTCGCAGGCGATGCACCGACCGTTCGGACGCGAGCCGGCAGCAACGCTCCACGAGTTCGCTGCGCCGACGCAGGCGACGCAGGGTCGTGTCGGTGAGGACCTCCAGCAGCCGCTGGGGAATTTCCGCCACGGGGGACCCTGGCAGCGATGAGGTGGACGGGCTCACGACGAGGAACCAAAGTCCGGGCAATCGGAGCGGGCGGGTGTCAGCTTCATTTCCTCCATATTTTTGCGCAAGTTGGACCCGGCCTGAACCTCGCGACGAAGGCCATGACGATCATGCCTGCGTCGGCGGCGACCAGCGCCGCCGGCCGAAGAAGCTGTTTTGATGGGCTGATCCTGCGGCGGTTCAAGGCATTCCGCTCCGCATGGCTTGGCCTTCCCAACGCGCAGATTGCAGCCGCCCCGGGCGCACCAGTCGCACACTCGCCAAAAAACGCCGAGCCCTCGACAATCGCCGCCGAGCCATGTCTTCCCGGCGCTGGCATTCTGATCACCTTCGCACCCCGCGGAGCCGGGAAAACCCGGGTTTCCGCACCCCTCGTCCCTCCTGATGAAATCCGATTTCCCCACTCCGGCGACCCCACTGCCTCCTTCCGGTCACGAACACGATGCGTCCACCGAGGGCCGCGCCGATCGCCTCATGCTCGAGGGGCCGCGCTCCCGGACCGGGGAATTCCTGACGCTGCTGCTGGTTGTGCGCGACTTCCTCCGCGGCTTTCGCGTTCTGCATTTCGTCGGACCCTGCGTCACCGTCTTCGGCTCCGCGCGGACCAGCCAGCACGATCCCCATTACGAACTCGCCCGGAAGATGGGCGCCGCCATTGCCCGGCTCGGGTTTACCGTGATGACCGGCGGCGGGCCCGGGATCATGGAGGCGGCCAATCGCGGCGCGAAGGAAGTGGGCGGGCGATCCGTCGGCTGCGCGATCGAGCTGCCGCACGAGGAGGAGCCCAACCCCTTCGTCGATCGCTCCGTGACGATGCACTATTTCTTTGTCCGGAAGACCCTGCTGATCAAATACAGCTACGCCTTCGTGGTGATGCCGGGCGGCGCCGGCACGCTCGACGAGCTCTTCGAGGCGCTGACCCTGATTCAGACGGGCAAGATCGATAATTTCCCCATCGTCGTCATGGGC
>CAINHV010000555.1 GCA_903848965.1 uncultured Opitutia bacterium
ATCGGTTTCACATCAGAAGAGGTGCACGACACGCTCTAATCCCCCGTCTCCCGCCGCGGGATATTGCGCGGGTGCTTGTGGATCAGCGAATCCAGCACCTCGTCGATGATCCCCAGATGATCGGCGCGATCGCGAAACTGGCTCTTGATGTCCACGACGTAGCGGGTGAGTGAGTCGATCCGTCGCGCGAGAATCGCGGCCATGTGCAGGGCGATCTCGGGATGTTGGCGCACGAAACTCGCCGGATCCGCCACATGGCGGAACGTACACGGCGCCAGCGTTCGCACCGTCGCAGTTGGCACGGTCTCAAGCAGCCACGACATTTCCCCGAACACCGCGCCTGGTTCATAAATCTCCGCGACCAAGACCCCGTTCTTCAGCACTTCGATCTCCCCCTGCTCGAGAAAATACAGGCCGGCCAGCGGCCGATCTTGTTCAATGATGACCTGGCCCGCGGCCATCGTCACCAGCGGCAGGGATTGGAGGGCGGAAAGATTCATGCCGGCGTCGGGTTAGCCTGTACTCCAAGCAGCTTTCGCGCCCACCCCGCATTCCCTTTCCACTCCAAACTCCGAACCCAGAACCCTCAGCCCCTCTCAGTTCCCGTTCAGAATCTCCTCCACTCGCACCGCCGCACGCAAAAGTCTTCCCTCCTGCCCGTGGTCCGCGGTCAGTTGCAGGCCCAACGGCAGGCCATCCCTCACGGGTAGCGGAATCGAAATCGCCGGCATGCCCAGCGCCGTCCACGGCGCATTCATCCGCGGATCCCCAGTCGATCCCAGGCCCGCGGGCGCCGGCCCCGTCGCGGCGGGGCTCAGGATCACCGGGGTCGCCCGGAAGATCCCGGCCAGCTTTCCCTTCCAGCCCACGATCTCGGCGCGCGCGGCTTCATAGGCCGCGATCGGAAGCTCGAGCCCAATTCGCACCAGATCCGCGAGCGCGCCCATCTGATCGGCAAATTGGCGAAGGTGGGCCTCGTGGACCCTGGCGCCTTCATACTGCATCACGGTTCGCACTGCCGCCTCGAGGCTCGTCTGCATCGCCCGCAGATCGATCGTCTCCACCGTCAGGCCGGCGCCGCGCAGGCGTTCCACCGCGGCGGCCAGCGCGACCTCCATTGCGGGATCCAGACCGGTCACCGGTTCGACCAACGCGAAGGGAAACGCCTCGGCCGCCGGCACGTGGTGTCCCAGCGCCGGCCACAACGCGGCCATGTCACCGGCCGTCGCGGTGAAGAACCCGAGCGTGTCGAGGCTCGGCGCAAAGGGGAAAATGCCCTCCATCGACCAGAGCCCGAAGCTGGGCTTGAATCCCACGACGCCGCAGAACGAAGCCGGCCGCAGAACGGATCCCGCGGTCTGCGTGCCCAGCGCGAAAGGCACCATCCCCGCCGCCACGGCCGCCGCGGATCCGCTCGAGCTTCCGCCGGGCGTGTGCGCGAGGTTCCGCGGATTCCTCGTCGTCGTGGGCGTGAAGTAGGCAAACGCCGTGCTGCGCGTCGTGCCGATTACCCGTCCGCCCCGGGCGCGCAACTCACGCACGATGGCCGCATCGGTGGTGGCCACGCGACCGCGGTAGATCGACGAACCGTACTCGGTGGCGAGTCCGTTGGTCTCGATGATTTCCTTCACCCCAAACGGAATGCCGGCGAGCGGGCCGTCCCCGGTGACCGGCTGCGCCTCGACCTGCCGCCAGGCCTGCAACGATGCATCCTCTTTCCGGATGCGTTCCACGAGCGCGTTCACCGTCTCGTCGCGCGCCGCCCGGCTCGCATACAACCAGTCAGTGAGCCGGCCAGGACGGATGGCGCCGAGCGCAGGCGCGGGGGTTCGGGGCGACGAAGGCACACGGGGAATTCGGCCGGTCGGTCCGTTCATGTCAACGGGCCGAATCGACCGTCCGTCCCTCGAGTGGAGGGCCGAGCTCCGCCGAGGCCGGAA
>CAINHV010000556.1 GCA_903848965.1 uncultured Opitutia bacterium
AGGGCCGGCGTTTACCGCCGTGCCGCTCACCGGGCCATTTTGATCGCAGAGGACGCCGAGGTGAAGAGAGGGCGCAGAGGATGGCCATCGATCGATTGTCTCCGTGTCCTTCGTGCCTTCGTGGTAAAAATGCCCGGGACTCCGGCGTTGGCCGGCTTTTCGCCCTTTGGTGTCTTTGCGCTTGGTCCAAAAATCGAAAATTGAGATTCCAAAATCGAAAATTCACACGACTCGGTGTCTCGGTGACTCGGTGGTGAAAAATGCCTTGGACGTCTTAGCGCTTCAGATGTCCGGCAGCCGTAGTTCACAGTCCTCGTGGTTAAATCGGACTGGGTGCCCCGAAAATCGAAAATCCCCGGAGTTGAAACCGCCCGAATCCAGACCACACTGCTGTCATGACTGAAATCATCTTCGACGTGCGCGAGGACGAAGTGGACGGCGGCTACACGGCGTCCGCGCTCGGAGTCGGTATCCACACCCAAGGCGAATCGCTCGATGAGCTCCGGGCAAATGTGAAGGAAGCGGTCGATTGCTACTTCGAAGAGACGATGGAGTCGCCGAAAGTGATCCGCCTTCATTTCGTACGTGACGAAGTGCTGGCGCGATGAAGCTCCCGCGAGACGTCTCCGGGCCGCAATTGGTCAAGGCGTTGCACGAGCTCGGCTACAGCGTGAACCGCCAGAAGGGCTCGCACGTGCGCGTGACCACCGAGCGCAACGGTCAGCATCACGAGGTGGTCCCCAACCACCATCCGATCAAAACGGGCACCCTGTCCGGCATCCTGAAGAGCGTCGCGGCGCATCATGGCCTCACCGTAGAAGACTTAGTCCGGCAACTCGGCCTGTAGAACCCGATGCGACTGCTCCGAATCTCACGAGTTCGCCAAGGCGCTTGAACCACCAAGACACCGGGTCCATCCAACCCCCGAGCCTTGAACCACGAAGACACGGAGACACTGAGCTTCAGAGCTAGTTGACTCAATCGCAGGTGGCGCCGCTCACGCGGCCACGGGATTGTTTCCTGGATTCCTGGCTTCAGGCTCAAATGCTCCGGCCTCCGCGTTCTCCGCGACTCCGCGTGAGCCGGATTGGATTGGATCAGTTGAGGGTTGAGAGCTGAGGGTTGAGTGACCGAGCTCACCTGCGGATTTTCGATTTAGCAAACCCCTAGCCTCAGCGAGGCGCAAAGACGCCAGGCCGCAGCCGCCGATTGCTTCGTGCATTTCGTGCCTTCGGGGTTGGATCGGATTGGGAAATCCAAAATCGAGTTACCGAGCGAAGCGACATCGTCATCCAAAATCCAAAATCAAACTAACCACGAAGACACGAAGTCACGAAGCCCGGGCATTCGATCTTCGAGCCCCCAATCCATTGAACCACCAAGGCACCGAGATGAGCCCAATCCGGCGCGCACGAGGGCTGCCGGATGGAAGGGTCGTCATGCGGCTGCCCTCGCACGCGCGGGTCGCACCGCTCGGACGTTGTCCTCGCGTCTGTGGGCGGCCCCACTCGGAGTGGCGCTGTTCCGTCCTGTAGGGCCGTCGCTCGTCGACGGGCCGCTGGGCGACGCTTTTCGTTCCGAGGGCGCGGCACGGCGACAAGCGCCGGCCCTACATCCTAGCCCCCCTGCGCCTCCTGTGCCTCCTTTGGCCATGGATTGATTGGCTCTGTGTCCTCCGTGCCTTCGTGGTAAAAAATGCCTGGGGCTTGAGACCCAACGCCGATGAATTGGATCGGCTCGGTGACTCGGTGGTGAAAATCCCCCCGGCTCGATTTTTGCGTTTTTTGCGCCTCTTTGCGGCCAAAAACTCCGGCGTCTTGCGGCCCGTGGATCCAATCCGGTTTAACCACGAAGACACGAAGTTACGAAGCCCCGGCATCGATCCTCGAGCCACCAACCGGTTTAACGACCGAGGCACCGAGGGATGATCAAATCACTTCGATCAAGCGATCTTCCTTAAGTAGAAGTTTTGAGATGCCGGGCAGCCGCGACTCGATCCATGAACGCAACACCCGGTTGGTCGAATTGCCCACCTTCAGCCAGATAATTACCGGCCCGTTGGCCGCGTGCACGGACCGCACGGCAAAATCCTCGTCTTTGGTGACGATAATTGCGCCGCTTTGAAGGGCGTAGGCCCAAATCGCCGCGTCGTTGGCGTCGCGCAGCGCCACATCTGCGACGTGCTCGGCTTGATGACCGGCCTCGCGCAGCCAGGACGCGAGCGCCGGCGGTAACTGCGCATCGATCAAAAATTTCACTTGGCGACCGAAAGCACCGCGTGATCCACCTGTCGCGCGGCGTACTCGAGCGAGGCTTGGATATCTTCGCGCTCCAAGTAGGGGTAGCTTTCGAGGATCTCGGCCTCAGTCGCACCCGCTGCCAGCATGTCGAGTACATCTTTGACCCGGATGCGCATGCCTCGGAGGCACGGCCGCCCACCACACTGTTCCGCGTTGAATGTGATGCGATTCAGCTGACTCATGCGACGAGAGTACGTCCGGCGTGGACTATCGGCAAGCCCGGTTGGTTACACTCATTCCGCAAATTCAATCCGGCCTGCTACGGTTCCCGAATTTCCAAGTCGGGAAACCATCGCCGAAAGTCACCCGCGTTTGGCGTCACCAACCCATCTCGAAGCAACCGCTGTAACAGTTCGGCCGACGGGCGCCCGAAGCGCGGGTCATGCTCGAAGACGTCCAGCACGACGCAGGTGTCTACGACCCACATCAGCCGGCCTTTTCCCCCGCCCGCAATTCCCGCATCCAGGCACTCGTGCGGCGGGCGCGGCCGGGGCGTAATTTACGAGCATAGCCGAGCACGGCGAGTGGTCCGGGAGCGGCGTCCTCCTTGAGGGAGACCCGCATTTCCCGCTCGGAAATCCGCTCCCAACGAAACCGCTGCCCGGGCCGGAGCTGCATCGCCTTCCGCAATTCCGCCGGCACTGAAATTTGTCCGCGCTCGGTGAGAGTGGATTCGCGCATCCGGGAACGGATATCATGTAAGAATATCATGTAAACGAGGTGGGTCTCGTCTCTGACATTGGACTCCCCCCTGGCCGCCATGCCACTCCGTCTCCACCCCGGATTGAGGGTAGATCCAGACCCGGTTTCGCCACGAGGGCACGAAGACACGAAGCCCGGGCGTTCGATCCCGAGCCACCAATCCATTTTAACCACCGAGAGCACCGATTGCACGGACTCGGACTCCCAACCCCTGCCTCATGCGCCTTGTGTGGCGGATCGGTTGAGAGTTGAGGGATGAGCGTTGAGTGACCAAGCCGAACCCGCCGATTGCTCTGTGAGCTTCGTGCCTTCGTGGTTAAAAATGCCTGGGGATTGAAACCCAACACCGATAAATTGGATCGACTCGGTGTCTCGGTGACTCGGTGGTGAAAAATGCCTTGGGCTCGGGGATCGAACCAAGATTGCTCCGCGTCTCCGCGCCTCCGCGTGAACCCTGCAATTCGGTTTAACCACGAAGACACGAAGTCACTAAGCTCCGGCATTTGATCCTCGAGCCACCAATCCATTTAATCACTGAGACACCGAGGCACCGAGATGAGCCCAATCCAGCGCGCGAGGTCATTTTCGATTTTGGATTCTCGATTTTGGATTGGAGCGAGAAAGGCCGCCTCAGCTTCGGACCGCCTACACTCAGCAGTTAAACCACCGAGGCACCGAGACACGGAGGTCGGGCCCAAGCACCAATCCACTTTAACCACCGAGCGCACCGAGTACACCGAGTCAGACTCCGAGCCCCTGTGCCTCATGCGCCTCCTGGGGCCATTGGATTGATTGGCTCTGTGCTCTTCGTGCCTTCGTGGTTAAAAAATGCCTTGGGCTTGAGACCCAGCGCCAGTGAATTGGATGGCTCGGTGTCTCGGTGACTCGGTGGTGAAAATTGCCTTGGGATTGCTCCGCGTCTCCTCGCCTCCGCGTGAACCATCCAATCCGGTTTAACCACGAAGACACGAAGTCACGAA
>CAINHV010000557.1 GCA_903848965.1 uncultured Opitutia bacterium
GACTTCGGAGGGCGCCATCCTTCGCACTTTAGGTGCTTCCTAGATGGCTGTGCCATCCGAAGCTCCGAAGGAGCGAAGGAAGTCAGGGTCATCGGCCTCCTGCGCCCTGCTCGAAAAGGGACAAATGATCGGCGGACTACGTCTATCGGCCTCCTTCGCCAAGGCTTCGGAGGCCGCCATCCTTCGCACTTTAGGTGCTTCCTAGATGGCTGTGCCATCCGAAGCTCCGAAGGAGCGAAGGATGGCGGGATGGACGGGACTCGAACCCGCGACCTTCTGCGTGACAGGCAGACGCTCTAACCAACTGAGCTACCACCCCGTGATAGGGAAGTTCGCGAACGTAGGTTTCGAGGGGGGTACGTCAAGCGCGGTTTTCCCCTTGTCGTGTCGACGGTCGCCGCCAGCGTTTTTGCCACGCCATGACCGACCCCACAATCCAAGCCGCGGCGGACACGTTGTGGGAGCACTGGTCCGGAGTTCGGCGGCTCGCGCAACTGCCCGAGACGGTCCGGCCGGTATCCCGCGCCGACGGCTACGCCATCCAGGCCCGGCTCGAGGCGCGCACCGCCCATCCGCTCTTCGGCTGGAAAATCGCGGCCACCAGCCAGGCCGGCCAGACCCATCTCGGCGTCGACGGTCCGCTGGCCGGGCGGCTGCTTCAGGAACGCGCCTACGCCTCCGGGCAGGAAGTGCCTTTCGGGACGAATCACATGAAGGTGGTCGAGGCCGAGTTTGCGTTCCGGATGGGCCGCGACCTGCCGCCGCGCGCCACGCCCTACACCGTGGCCGAGGTCATGGACGCCGTCGCGACCCTGCACCCGGCGATCGAGGTGCCGGATTCGCGCTTCGACGAATTTTCGAAAGTCGGCGTGGCCCAGCTGATCGCCGACAACGCCTGCGCCCATTATTTCACGCTCGGTCCCGCGGCGCAGGAAACGTGGCGGTCCCTCGACCTCGTGGCGCATCCGGTCGTGGGTACGATCGCCGGCGGACTCCAACGCGAGGGCCGCGGCGCCAACGTGCTCGGAGATCCGCGAGTCGCGCTGACCTGGCTGGCGAACGAACTTTCCGGCCTGGGAATCGCGCTCCGCCGCGGTGAGGTGGTGACGACCGGCACCTGTGTCGTTCCGCTGCCCGTGAAGGCTCGTGATCACGTACGGGCGGATTTCGGGGTTTTGGGATCCGTGGAACTCACGTTCGGGGCCTGAGCCGAAGGCGTCACGACAACGCGCCCCGGAGTTTTGACCGCGGATTTCGCGGAGGCCGCGGATGCCAGACCAAGGCAGGGGATGAATGCGCCCACTTAGCTCCCGCCTTCGCGGGTCCATCGTGGCGCATTCGGGCTGGGAGCCTGCCGACGAGCGACAGGCTCTTCGGGTTTGGCAGGCTTTTGGAATGGTCCGGCTGTGGCTACAAGCGTGAGCGAGTGGGGGAAAGAGCGAAACGACTTGGAGAATGTTGCGCCGCCACTCGCTCACGCTCGCAGCCACGAAGATCCTGCTTCTATGGAGGGCCGAGCTCCGTCGAGGCCGGTTCA
>CAINHV010000558.1 GCA_903848965.1 uncultured Opitutia bacterium
ACCCACCAGCCGGTCGAGACGATCTCGGGACTCCGGGTGATTCCGAATCTCGACGTGATCCGTCCCGCCGATCCGGAGGAAACCGCGGGTGCGTTCGCCGCCGCCATGGCGCGGGTCGACGGTCCGACGCTGCTCGCGCTGACGCGGCAGGCGCTGCCCAACCTCAACGACATTCCAGTCGAGGTTCGCCGCCAGGGCGCGAGCCGGGGCGGTTACGTGGCGGTGAAGGAAACCGCCACGCTGTCGCACATCCTGATCGCGACGGGCAGCGAACTGCAGTTCGCGGTGGCCGCGGCGAAGACGCTGGGCGCGGGTGTCCGCGTCGTGTCGATGCCGTGTTTCGAGCGTTTCGATCGCCAGTCGCCCGAATACCGGGAGAGCGTATTGCCGGCATCGTGCCGCCAGCGCGTCGCCATCGAGGCCGGCGTCACCGGACTTTGGTACAAGTATGTCGGCCTCGACGGCAAGGTGGTGGGCATCGACCGTTTTGGACTCAGCGCGCCCGCGCCGACCATCTTCAAGGAGCTCGGCATCACCGCCGAGGCGGTGGTCGCCGCCGCCCAGTCGCTTCAATAACGGAGGTCCTCTCTACGACGCTCGGTCTGCCTCCTCGGACACCGTGCGCTTTCCCCGGGCCCGCCTCATGGCGGGCCTTTTTTCTTGTGCGCCACACGACCGACGACGTGGGGCGCACAAGCGCTGCACGCCGAAAATATCAGCGAACGTTACAACCCAGCGAACAGCTCGGCTCCGAGCTTGCAATTATCGTTAGTGCCCTAACTGTCTGCCGCCTTACTTTATTTTACATGCCGTTGCTCCTCCTCAAAGACCTTCCCCGCTACGAATGTTTGCTCGAGTCCGCGAAGGAGTTTCCCGACCTCGATCCGTCGGCGGCGGAGGCTTACCTGCACCTCTTGCGTGCCGGTGACGACGCTTTCGCCGTGGCAGAGCGGAACCTCGACGAACACGGAATTTCTCAGGGCCGGTTCTGCGTGCTGATGCTCCTCTGGCGCAGCGTGCAGCCTCGCGCGGCCACCTTGCTTGGCGCCGAGGGATGTGCAGATGGACCGCGCACGCCCGCCGAGCTTGCCGAAGGGGCCAATGTCACCCGCGCCACCATGACCGGCCTCATCGATACGCTCGAACGTGACGGATTTGTGAAGCGGGAGCCTGACCCTGTTGACCGCCGGATGATGTCGGTGCGCCTGACGGCCAAAGCGGAGAGCTTCCTTCGCGATTTTCTCCCGGGCCACTTTCGCACCACGTCCAAACTCATGAGCGCGCTCAGCGAATCCGAGCGGAAGACCCTCGTCCGCCTGCTCAACAAAATTTCCACGCAGGCCGCCGCCATGGCGGGCGGTCCCGCGACGCCACCCGTCCCGCGCCCCGCGCGCCATACCTGATTCCCACCGAACGCCCACTCCCATGCTCAAGAAGTTCTTCATCGTCATCCTCGGCTTCATCGTCGTCTTGCTCGCGCTCGGCGCCGTCAAGGTCGCGCAAATCAAGGAAATGTCGTCTGTTTCGCACGCCATGCCGGCGAGCGCCGTCACCTCGTATGAGGCGAAGTCCGTTGCTTGGCAGTCTGTCATCAGCGCGATCGGCACGCTCGCGCCGGTCGAAGGCGTGACGCTCGCCGCCGATGCCGACGGCACCATCGTGAAGATCGCCGCCGAGAGCGGCTCCTCCGTCAAAGCCGGCGACCTCATCATCGGTCTCGATACCAGCGTCGAAGAAGCGCAACTCGCCTCCGCTGAGGCCGCCGCCTCCCTCGCCAAGCTCCAGCATGAGCGCGCCACCGAACTCGTCGCCAAAAATACCATCAGCAAGTCCGAGTTCGACGCCGCCACCGCGCAGCTCAATCAAGCCGGTGCGAACGTCGCCGCTCTCAAAGCCACGATTGAAAAGAAGCACGTCCGCGCGCCGTTCGACGGCCGCGTCGGCATCCGCCTCGTCAATCTCGGCCAATTTGTCGCCCGCGGTCGCGCCCTCGTGCCGATCCAGAAACTGAATCCGATCTACGCCAACTTTAACATTCCCCAGCGCCAGCTCGGCTCGCTCTCCTTGGGCCAGAAGATCGCACTCAAGGTCGATGCCTTCGACAAACCGTTCGAAGGGAAAATCTCCGCCATTAACTCCGAGGTCGATGCCTCCACCCGCAGCGTTTCCGTGCAAGCCATCCTGGCCAATCCCGAGGAGAAACTCCGCGCTGGGATGTTTGTGCAGGTCGAAGTCGAGCTGCCAAGCGGTGTACCCCAAGTTGTCATTCCCGCCACTGCCATCGCCTACGCGCCTTACGGAAATTCGGTCTATGTGATCGAGAAAATGAAGGACCATGACGGCAAGGAATACCTCGGTGTGCGCCAACAGATCGTGAAGCTCGGCATCGCGCGCGGTGACCTTGTCGCCATCGTAGACGGCGTGAAGCCCGGCGAGCAGGTGGTCACGTCCGGTGTGTTCAAACTTCGTAACGGCGCGGCCGTGCAGGTGAACAACGCGGTCCTGCCCGCTTCGAGCGCCACGCCCAAGCCGGCCAACACCTGATTCGTCGCCTCCTCCACGTACCGAGGGCACTGCCATGCTATCCAAAAGCTTTACCGACCTGTTCATCCGCAAGCCCGTCATCGCGCTCGTGGTGAACATCATCATCTTGGTCGTGGGCGTCGTCGCCTACACCAAGCTCAACACCCGCCAGTATCCGCGCTCCGATAGCGCCGTGGTCAATATCACCACGATCTACTACGGCGCCAGCGCCGACACCGTCCGCGGCTACATCACCACCCAGTTGGAGCGCGTGATTTCCAGCGCCGATGGCATTGACTACATCGAGTCCACCAGCGGCGCCAGCATCAGCACGATCAAGGTCTTCCTCCGCCTCAACTACGACACCAACGCCGCGCTCGCCCAGATCAGCGCGAAGATCGACCAGGTGCGTAACGAGCTCCCGCCCGGGGCCGAGACCCCGACGATCAACGTCGAGACCGCCGACAGCCAGTTCGCTTCCGCCTACCTGAGCTTCTACTCCGACAAGCTCGATGAGAACCAGATCACGGATTACCTGAACCGCATGGTGCAGCCCCGCCTTTCATCGGTGAAGGGCGTGCAACGCGCCGACGTGCTCGGCGGCCGCGTCTTCGCGATGCGCGTCTGGCTGAAGCCCGAAGAGCTCGCCGCCCGCGGCCTCAGCCCTTCCGAAGTCCGCGCTTCGCTCCAAGCCAACAACGCGCTCGCCGCTGTCGGCTCCACCAAGGGCTCGATGATGAGCGTGAGCCTCGTGGCCAACACCGACCTGAAGAACGTCGATGAATTCAAGAAACTCGTCGTCGCCCAGCGCAACGGTACGATCATCCGCCTCTCCGATGTCGCCGACGTCGTGCTCGGCGCTGAAGACTACAACACGGAGGTCAAATTCGGCGGCCAGACCGCCACCTTCATGGGTATTTGGGTTCTCCCCACCGAGAGCACAGTCGAAGTGATCAAGCGCGTCCGCGCGACGATGCCTGAGATCGAGCGCGCGCTCCCCGCCGGCCTGAACGTCAAGATCGCCTACGACGCCACCAAATACATCGACGATGCGCTGAAGGAGATTCTCCGCACGCTCATCGAGACGCTGCTCATCGTCATGCTCGTGATCTTCCTGTTCATGGGCTCCCTGCGTTCGGTGCTCATCCCGATTGTCGCGATGCCGCTCTCACTCGTTGGAGCCCTCGCGATCATGTTGGTCTTCGGCTTCACGATCAACCTGCTGACGCTCCTCGCGATCGTGCTCGCGGTCGGGATCGTCGTCGACGACGCGATCGTCGTCGTCGAAAACATCGAGCGTCACATCCGCGACGGCAAGGCTCGGGTCGAAGCCGCCATCCTCGGCGCCCGCGAACTTGTCGGCCCCGTCATCTCGATGACGATTACGCTGGCCGCCGTCTATGCGCCCATCGCGTTCCAGGGCGGTCTGACCGGTGCGCTCTTCCGCGAATTCGCCATGACACTCGCCGGCGCGGTAGCCGTTTCCGGCTTCGTCGCCCTCACGCTCTCGCCGATGATGAGCGCCTACCTGCTCAAAGATCACGATCATGAAGAGGCCGGCCTCAGTGGCAAAATCAACCGCATCTTCGACCGGGTTCGCAACCGCTACGAGCGCATGATCGGTGCCAGCCTCAACTGGGTGCCCGTCACGCTGACCGGCGCCTTCCTTCTCACACTCCTCCTCGTGCCCTTCATGATGTTCGCCCAAAACGAACTCGCCCCGAAGGAAGACCAGGGCGTCGTCTTCGGAATTCTCCAAACCTCTCCGACCTCGACGATCGATCAAAACGTGATCTTCGCCGACGAGGTGCAGAAGATGTTCACGAGCATTCCGGAATACGAAAACTCTTTCCAACTCACCGGCGCCAACTTCGGCTTCTCCGGCATCATCCTGAAACCGTGGTCGGAGCGTAAGCGTTCCTCGACCCAGATTCAGGACGGTTTCCAAGGTCCCGCGGCCACTATCGCAGGGCTCAACGTCATCGTCACCACGCCCGAGCCGCTGCCTTCCGGCGGCCAGTTCCCCATCGAGCTCGTGATCCGCTCCACTGCGGACCACAGCGAAATGATGGACTACGCGCAGCAACTCGTCCTCTACGCCAACACCGAGGCCAACGCACCCAACGCCGCGCCGACGTTCTACTTCGCCGATTCCGATCTCAAGTTCGACCTTCCTCAGGTTGAGATCGAGATCGACAAGGACAAGGTCGCCTCGATGGGCCTCAACCTTAGCGATGTAGCCCGCGACCTCGGCTCCATGCTCGGCGGTGGTTACGTCAACCGCTTCGTCAACGACGGCCGCAGCTACCGCGTCATCCCGCAGGTGGAGCGCGGCCAGCGCCTGAACGCCGAGCAATTGCTCGACTACCACGTGCGCGGCCCCGCCGGTCAGCTCATCCCGCTCTCCACGATTGCGACGCTGAAACACACCGTGCAACCCCGTTCGTTGAATCGCTTCCAACAGCTCAACGCCGTGAAGATCACGGGCGTCGGTCCCAGCATCGACATCGCGCTGAAGAAACTCGAGGCCAAGGCCGCCGAGATTCTGCCGCCCGGCTACTCGATCGACTACGGCGGCCAGTCGCGCCAGCTCCGCACCGAGGGCGGTGCCTTGTGGAAAGCCTTCGTCATGGCCGGTCTCCTGATCTTCCTCGTGCTGGCCGCGCAGTTTAACAGCTTCCGCGATCCGTTTATCATTCTGCTCGGCTCCGTGCCGCTCGCGATCGTGGGCGCTCTCGTGCCGATCTTCCTCTGGAAGACTTCGCTCAACATCTATTCCCAGATCGGTCTCATCACGCTCGTCGGCCTGATCGCGAAGAACGGCATCCTCATCGTCGAATTCGCCAACTCCCTCCAGGCAGAGGGCGTGTCGAAACGCGACGCGATCCGCCGAGCCGCCGCGACCCGTCTCCGTCCCGTGCTGATGACCTCGGCCGCCACTGTATTCGGACACTTGATGCTCATCTTCGTGACCGGCCCCGGCGCCGCTGCCCGTAACAGCATCGGCTGGGTCCTCGTGGTCGGGATGGCCGTCGGCACGGTCTTCACGCTCTACGTCGTGCCCGCATTCTACATGCTCATCGCCCGCGACCACAACAAGGCCGCCGCCGCGCCCAAGCCCGCTCCTGCCTTGGGCCACGCCGCCACCGCCAGATAACGCTGCTCCGTTCCTCCTCCCATGAAACTCGTCCGTCACTTCCTCTCACCTCTCCGTCGTTCGCAGGCCCTGCCCAAGATCCCCGCCGGGCGTTTGCCGCGGCGGAAAGGGCTGGTTCCGTTGCGCGTGCTCCTGCCGCTCGCCCTCGCTCTGGCTCCGCTGCGGGCGCAGCCGGCGGCTCCGGCGTTGCCGGCGACGATCGATCTCAGGGCCGCGGTTGCCTTCGCGCTCGAGAACAACTTTGACGTCCGCCAGGCCCGCGAGCGCATCAAGCAGCAGGAAGGCGTCATCGTGGAGGTGTCCGCGCGCGAGATTCCCAACGTCGCCGCGTCGGGCTCCTTCCAGCTCAATGACTCCGACATCGGCACCTCCTTCCCGGCGAGCGATCGCGCGTGGCAGATCAATCTCACGGCCAGCCAGGTGCTCTACGCCGGCGGCGGAGTCCGCTCCGCCGTTCGCAGTTCGACGCTCACGCGGGATGCCGCGTTGCTGGATCTCAAGGCCGTCATCAACTTGGCCCTGCTTCAGGTGCGGACCAGCTTCTACGGTGTCCTGCTCGCCCGCGAACAGATCAAGGTCCAGGAGTCGAACCTCAAGCTCCTGCAGGAGCAGTTGAAGACCACGACCGATCGCTTTGATGCCGGCACCGTCTCGAGTTTCGAGAAGCTCCGCGCCGAGGTGGCGGTGGCGAATGCGAAGGTTCCGCTCATCACCGCCAACAACAACTACCGGCTCGCCATCGAGTCCCTGCGCCAGGGCCTCGGTTTGATCCAGGGCCAGGCCGAGACGCTGCGTTCCGGTCCCGAGTTTGTCGGCACCCTCGACTACACGCCATCGATCTTCGATCTCGCCGCGCTCTTCAGCGCGGCCCGCGCCAATCGGCCGGAGCTCGAGCGGCTGGCCAAGTTGGAAGAGGCCGGCGAGGCATCGATCACGACGGCCAGGTCCGGGGCCCGGCCGACGGTGTCCGCCTTCGGTGGTTGGGCGTTGCGCAAGGGCGCGACCGACGACTTCGGCGACTCCAACAACGGCTGGCTGCTCGGCGTTCAGTCCCAGTGGAACATCTTTGATGGACGCGCCACCGCCGGACGGGTCACCCAGGCCCGTTCGCGCCTCGAGCAGACGCGGCTGAGCCACACCGAGGCGCAGCTCGCCGTCGAGGTCGAGGTCCGCACGGCCTATTCGCGCTGGCAGGAGGCCACGGAACTCGCCGGGGCGTCGCAGCGCGTCGTTGAGCAGGCCACCGAGGCGGTTCGTCTGGCCAATGCCCGCTATGGCGCCGGCACGAGCACCCAGCTGGATGTGTTGCAGGCGCAGGTCGATCTGACCACGGCCCGCAGCAACCAGATCCAAGCCTACTATGCTTATAACGTCGCGGTCGCCTCCCTCCGCCGGGCGACCGGCCAAGCCGACGAGTTTGTTTCCCGCTGACGCGTGGTCCGGCCCGTTGGTGCGCTGATCCATCCGCCTCCCGCGAGAGTTTCTTTCTGCTCCGCGTTCAAAACTTTTCTGGTCAATCGTTTCGCATCCAGAGTTGAGATAGCATGTCATGTCCCGAGCGAATATGAAGCTGGTCCGGTTTTTTTTGATCGCCGTCGCCGTCGCCATCGGCGCCGGGGTGGTGGCTGGCGTACTGGTATTCAACCCTCGCGTACAAACTTACGTGGCACAACGGGGGTTGGCGTCGCATCCCGAATGGCACACCACCATTGGTCGTTTGTCGGCCGGCTGGCGGCACGTGACCGTTCGCGACGTTCGTTACGAAGAGGACGGGGCGGTCCTCAGCGTCCCGCAGATCGAGGCTGAACTCCTGGTCGTCTCCGCGGCCTTGAGCGATCAAGTGAATGTCGCCCGGCTGGTGGCCAAGGGTTGGACGCTCGATCTCTCGCGGCAGACCTCGACGCCGGCGGCAGGAGGATCCGCGGGCCGCCCCGCCACAACCACGCCGGCGGCGGTGACCGCGGCTTTCGGCGGGGTCTTCAGCCGGATTCAATTGCCGGTGGATTTGTCGCTCGAGGGCGTCGACCTGGAAGGCGAGGTCATCCTGCCCGAGTTGCGCGGGCGGGTGAAGGTGGTGTTGCGCGGCGGCGGACTTGGTGCGGGCCGGGAGGGAAAATTCGAGATGCACGCGAACGCGGAACTCAAGGATCCGGCCGTCAATGCCGTGCGGGCCGCGGTGGCATTGACCGCAACGATGGACACGCCGCGGACGCTGGCCCGGCTGACAGCGAAGCTCGAGGCGGAGGCGTCGGGAACGAAGTTTCCGACCGGCGTGAAGTTGAATGGCGACGCGGCCGTCAGCCGCGCAGCCGCGGGGGAATCATATCGGACGGCGATCGTCACGGCCGATCGTCAGGTGCTGCTCCTGCAGGCCAGCCTGCCGGCGGGCGCGGGCCGGCTTGATGGGACGTGGACGGCGGATATCCGGGACAGCGATTTGGCGCCCTTTGCGCTCGGCCGGGCGCTGCCGGATTTTTCGCTCGAGGGGGCCGGCACCTTCGAAGCCGATGTTTCGTTTGTCACCGTCCGCGTGACTGGCCGGTTGGCGGCGACGGGGAATCGGCTGGAGGCGATCATGCCGCGGCTCTCCGCGATGGGCCCGGTGAGTCTCAGGGCCGAGTTCGATCTGGCCCGGACTGCGGACGTGTTGCGCGTGGCCTCGTTGCAAGCCCGGCTTGATGGAGCCCGGCCAATCGCAGTCGTGCGGTCGTTGCAGGCGTTTGAGTGGGGTCCGCAGTCGAGTGCGCTGACGGCCGCCGAGGCGGGACGGGAACTCTTCGATCTGGTGATTGAGGGCGCGCCGCTCGGCTGGGCGGTTCCGTTTGTCCCCGAACTTTCCCTGAGCGGCGCAGGTTTGAAAGGGCATCTCGTCGCGACGGCGCACGACGGCGGACTGAGTCTGCGGACCAAGACGCCGTTGACCGCGGCAGGGGTGAGCGCGGGGTGGGCGGGGCGGGCCCTGGTGCAGAGCGTGGATTGGTCGCTGGGTTTTTCCTTGGATCAAACGCCGCAGGGCTGGCAGGCGGAGATTGAGAGTCTGACCGCCGCCGCGGGCGGAACGCCCATTCTCCGGCTGGCCGGAAAGGCCGGGCAACTGCGCGGCCCGCAGCAGCCGATGAAGGCGACGGGAACGCTTAGGGCGGAACTCCCCGCGCTGCTCGCGCAGCCCGGTGCGGCCGGGATCATGGCGCTCACCGCGGGCCGGCTCGCGGTCGATTTTGTCGGCAGTGTGGCGGCGAAAAATGAAGTGGAGTTGAAGATCGATCTGCGGGATCTCGCCGTCGGCGCCATTGGGTTGCCGCGCCTGGCGGCGCAGGTGCGCGCGGATGTGGCAGCCGGCGGACAGTTGGCCATCAATGCGCCGATCCAGATCGAGCAGGACGGGCGCAAATCGGATCTTACCTTGATTGGCACCCTCACACCCGGACCGGAAGGACGCACGATTGCAGCCGAATTGGCCTGCCGCCAGTTGTACGTGGACGACGTGAAGTTGCTGGCGGCCATGGTTCCGGATCGTCCCGCCGCGACGCCGGAAGGCGGCGCGACGCCGGCGCCGCCTTGGACCGGCGTGCAAGGTTCGGTGGCGCTGCAATTGAAGAAGGTCATTTATTCGGATCTCTTCCAGATCTCTGACCTGGCGGGCGTGATCCGGCTCGAAGCCGGTTCCATCACGCTCGAGGGACTGCGGGCGGGGCTCGGCGATGGCGGCAGCGCCCGGCTGGATGGTGCCGTCACGTTCACCCGCGCGGTGCCCGAGCCCTACGGAATGAAAGTTGCGCTGGTCGTGAAGGAGTTTGATCCGGCGCCGCTGTTTCGCGCCCTCAATCCGACGCAGCCACCCACGGTCGAGGGGCGCTTCAATGTCGACAGCACGCTGGCGGCGCGCGGGGCCTCGCTGAGCGCCCTCGCCCTCGGCGCGGGCGGGGACTTTCAACTCACCAGCCGCGGCGGCACCTTCCGGGGCCTGCCCGTTTCGGCGGCGGCCAGGCTCGAGGCCACCGGTACGCTCGCCGCCGGCATCGCGCGACTGGGCAGTCTCGCGAACGCCATCAGCGGCAAGAATGACAAGACGATCGAGAATGTCGCCAACAAGGCTCAGGCCGTCGCGGAGCTGGCGAACTATTGGAAGGCGATTCCGTACGATCAGCTCAGTGTCACGCTTTCGCGGGACGCCGCGTTGAACGCGACGTTGAAGAATTTCACCTTGATCTCTCCCGAGGTCCGGCTCTCGGGGCAGGGCCAGGCGATTCACCGCGCTGGCGGTTCGCTGCTCGACGATGAGCTCGGAATGGAGTTCCAGCTTCGGGCCCGCGGACACCACGCGGAACTGTTGCGCTATGTGGGTGTGCTCGGTGAGCCGACGGATGAGCTGGGCTACGCGGCCTGCACGCTGCCGCTCAAGGTGGCCGGT